>CAKRCJ010000163.1 GCA_934307185.1 uncultured Roseburia sp. | reverse complement strand
GTTTAGAACACGCAGGCGGATTTGCTTCCCTGACCGGGTTAGATGAGGAAAATATTCTGCTTTCTTTGTATGCAAACGGTGTTTCCTCTGCCAAAACAGTCACAAAGATAAACCGGATTAATTTTACTTCTGTTATCAACAAGCTTGACCTTGGAAGTATTATTTATCCACGCGTTATTACCGCAGAATACATTATCAAATATGTACGTTCCATGAGCAACTCCCTAAACAGCAACGTGGAAGCTTTGTACAAGCTTGAGGATGGAAAAGCAGAGGTTCTGGAATTTTTATTAAAAGATAACTCTGCGGTCTGCAATATTCCATTACAGGAGTTAAAGTTCCGTAAGAACACATTAATCTGTTGTATTTACCGTGACCATCAGGTTATCGTTCCAAGCGGTCAGGACTGTATGATGCCGGGTGATTCTGTCATGGTGGCAACCTCCGGTTATCAGGTTTCTGATATTAAAGAGATTTTGGAGGATTAATTGCTATGAAGTATTCAACAATCGGCTATATCCTCGGACAGGTATTAAAGTTTGCAGGTATTTTTATGCTGCTCCCATTTTTAACCGGAATGATTTATGGTGAACCGGAAGCCTATTCTTACCTTATTATAGGTATTGTCTGTGCGCTTCTCGGCTGCCTCATCACATCAAAAAAGGTAAAGCATCCTCAGATATTTAACCGCGAAGGCTTTGTTGCTGTTGCATTAAGCTGGATTATTTTAAGTATTTTCGGTGCTCTTCCATTTGTAATGACCGGTGAAATTCCATCTTATGTAGATGCACTTTTTGAAACGATTTCCGGTTTTACCACAACGGGCGCAAGTATCCTGTCAAATGTAGAAGCGTTATCCCATGCGAGCTTAATGTGGCGCAGCTTTACGCACTGGGTTGGCGGTATGGGTGTACTTGTTTTTATTATGTCCTTCCTGCCATTGATGGGCGGTTCGACCATCAACCTGATGAAAGCAGAAAGCCCGGGTCCTTCCGTCAGCAGACTTGTTCCGCATGTAAAGGATACTGCAAAGATTTTGTACCGGATTTATTTTATTATTACCCTGATTGAGATTGTTCTGTTATGTATCTTTGGAATGCCTTTGTTTGACTCCTTAACCCTTACCTTCGGTACCGTAGGAACCGGTGGATTTGGTATTAAAAATGACAGTATTGCCGGATATGCTCCGGTTCTTCAGAATATTATTACTGTCTTTATGATTTTAAGCGGTGTAAATTATGTTGCCTATTTTTACATTATGACAAAGCAGTTTAAAGAGATTTTCAAGGTAGAGGAAATCCGTGTATATTTCGGAATTATTCTGGGTGCAGGTTTATTTATCGCATTTAATATCCGTAATCTGTATGGCTCTATTGGCGAAGCACTGCGCCATTCCTTTTTCCAGGTCGGCTCTATTATAACAACCTGCGGCTACGCGACCGCTGACTTTGACCTGTGGCCCGAAACGTCAAAAATGATTTTGATGCTGCTTATGTTTATCGGTGCATGTGCCGGAAGTACCGGTGGTGGATTTAAGATTTCGCGATTGCTTATCTTATGCAAAGCAATTCCAAAACAGCTTTCCTTAGTTATCCACCCGCGCGAGGTAAAAGTTATCCGTATGGACGGAAAGCCAATTGATCATAATACGTTACGCTCCACTAACGTATATCTGGCAATTTATTTTTTCATTTTACTGGTTTCTACCTTATTAATCAGTATTGATAATTTTAATCTTACAACAAACTTCACGGCAGTTGCTTCTGCCTTAAATAATATCGGTCCGGGGCTTGACGGTGTCGGTCCTACAAGAAATTTCGGTCATTATTCCGATTTTTCAAAATTCGTACTGATGTTCGACATGCTTGCCGGACGACTGGAGCTTTATCCGCTGTTAATTTTATTCATGCCATCACTGTGGCGCAGGAAATAGCCTATAAGTCTGGCAGAAAAACAGCCTTATTGAGATGTAATGTGCTTTAAAGCAAAAATCTTCTTTATATTAAAACAAAAATACAGAAAGGTAAAAAATATGTGGATTGCAGAAAACTGGAAAGATTATCAGGTCATTGACTGTTCGAAAGGTGAAAAATTAGAGCGCTGGGGCAAATATCTTCTTGTGCGCCCAGATCCGCAGGTTATCTGGGATACCCCGAAAAACGAAAAAGGCTGGCGCAAAATGAATGGACACTATCACAGAAGTGCGAAAGGCGGCGGTGAATGGGAATTTTTTGATTTGCCGGAGCAGTGGCAGATTCATTACGGAAATCTCACCTTTAACTTAAAGCCATTCAGCTTTAAACATACCGGACTTTTCCCAGAGCAGGCAGCAAACTGGGACTGGTTTTCAGAAAAAATTAAAAAAGCCGGCAGACCGATTAAAGTGTTAAATCTTTTTGCCTACACCGGAGGTGCAACGCTCGCCGCTGCTGCTGCCGGTGCCTCTGTCACACATGTTGATGCCTCAAAAGGTATGGTAACCTGGGCAAAAGAAAACGCAGCCTCTTCCGGTCTCTCCGATGCGCCAATCCGCTGGATTGTGGACGACTGCGTAAAGTTTGTAGAACGTGAAATCCGTCGTGGCAACCACTACGATGCGATTATTATGGATCCGCCTTCCTACGGCAGAGGACCGAAAGGGGAAATCTGGAAAATTGAAGATGCGATTTATCCGCTCGTACAGCTGTGTGAACAGCTATTATCTGATGACCCGCTCTTTTTCCTTATTAACTCTTATACGACCGGCTTACAGCCAGCAGTATTAAGCTATATGATGAACACCGTATTAAAAAAATATCACGGAACCATCAAAGCCGATGAAATCGGACTTCCGGTATCCTCAAACGGACTGGTGCTTCCTTGTGGGGCAAGTGGAAGATTTGAACGGTAAGCAGTTTTAAACCGTTTATAACATCTTCTTTTTCCGTAAGAAAATCATCGTAATAATACAAATCAGCAGCGTCAGAATACAGATAATCAAAAATCCATGCGGCGTATTTGCAAACGGCATCCAGTTCTCGTCCACATTCATTCCGTAAATACCGGAAATGACAGTCGGAATAGCCATTACAATCGTAATAGAAGTGAGATACTTCATAACATTATTCAGACGGTTGTCAAGCAATGAGGACATCAGCTCCCTCGTTCCATTAATAATGTCACGATAGATGCTTGTCATCTCAATTGCCTGACGGTTTTCGACAATGACATCATCTAATAGCTCCTTATCCTCCGGGTACTGCTCTAACCTCTTATAACGTGTCAGACGGTCTAGCACAACACCGTTGGCACGAAGTGAGGTGGCAAAGTAGACTAATGTAGACTCTAATTCATGAAGGTCGATTAAATCGGAGTCATCCGTGTCAGTTCCGACCCTTTCCTCAATCTCTGTTCTTCTCTTATCAATAATGCGGAGGTTTGCCTGATAGTTTGCCGCTGTCCGGTACAAAATCTGATATACAAAGCGCAGTCTCTTTTTCGTGCTGAACTCCTTCACCCGGTTGCGGACAAAGTTCTGTAATACCGGCGTATCCTCTGTACAGATTGTCACAATCACGTCCTGTGTCAGAATAATTCCTAATGGAATAGTTGTATATGTTCTCTTATCATGACGTATCTCCGTCGTTGGAATATCGACAAGAATTAAAGTATAACCATCCTGTAACTCAATACGGGAACTTTCTTCTACGTCTAATGCTGCCTTGACATCATCAATATCTACCATTAACTTTTCTGCCATCTCTTCACATTCTTCATGAGATGGATTTATCATCTGAACCCATACCCCATCACTTAATTTTTCTTCTTCATGGATGAGCTGGTCGTCCGTTCTGAAATATGTTGTCATAATTGTCACCTGTTCCCGTTTGTTTCGATTTCTATTCCTGCCTGTAATGGTTCAAGCAGCAATCATTTTTTCACTAAAACTATCATAACACACATTTTTCTGACACGCTACGTCATTTTACTTTAGTCTAACTCTTTTTATTTATTCCACCTGTTTCTTTTTATCCGGAAGCTGCACTAAAATAATTGCAGCAAACATGAGAATACATCCCGTCAGTTCTTTTCCTGAAAGTGACTGATGTAAAATAAGCCATCCGGCAATCACGGAAATCACAGACTCCATGCTTAATATTAAAGATGCAACAGTTGGATTTATCCCTTTCTGTCCGACAATCTGCAACGTATATGCCACACCACAGGACATCACACCTGCATACAAAACCGGCATCCACGCTGCAAATATGGATGAAATCTGCGGATGTTCGGTCAAAAGCATTCCGACACCGGACAATATTCCACAGGTAAAAAACTGGATACAGGACATTTTTATGCCATCTACTTTTGGCGAAAAATAATCAATTACAAGAATATGAAAAGAAAATGCCAGTGCACACAGCATTAGCAGAAAATCCCCTTTCTGAATGGAAAAGCCACCGTCTGTCATGCATAAAAGATAAAGTCCTGCTACTGCAATTACAACACCGCACCATATCTTTGCTCCAACCTTTTTTCTTAAAAAAATTCCAAGTACCGGAACGACAACAATATACATTGCCGTGATAAATCCAGCTTTTCCGACTGTTGTATACATAATACCAAATTGTTGCAGATTACTTGCAATACATAAAAGGACACCGCAGGATATTCCACCTGCAAGAAGCAGCTTTTTATTGTCTCCCGGTATCTTTTCCCCCTTTTGGCAGGTATTCATGTCCTTTGACTGCGCGCTGTTTTGATTTATTTTATTTAAAAACACAATGCACGGAATAAGTACAACTCCGCCAATCAGACAACGCACCGTATTAAAGGTAAACGGTCCGACATAATCCATTCCGACACTCTGCGCAACAAATGCAACGCCCCAGATGGCCGCTGTCAGAAGTAAAAGTAACGACTGCCTTAACACAAATTTGTTCATATAATTCTCTCCTTTATAAACAGAACAGAGTGGCTAAAAAGCCACCCTGCTTAATCCTTAAGACTACGTTACCATTTCCGGCAAATTTGTGCAAGTCTTTTAATAGGTCAGTCCAAAATTAAGTTGATAATAATTTCCAGCCGCATCACGGTATGCATATGCCTTGCCGTTTTCATCCTTTAACTCATCCGGCATATAGAAATCCTTGTCATATCCCGGAATATCGTTCGGACTGATGCATTTTCCGTCTTTTCCAACTGCAATGACTGCGTCATTTTTCGGGAATGTAATCGGAAGCTTTCCGGTGTACTAACGCTGCCTCGGCGCGGTCTGTTTTATCTGCAATGACTTTTTCGGCATTTTCGGCATCACGGTACGGATTTTCAAACATACCAAGTGTAAACATTTCCGTCAAGGTTCTTGTTACGGCACGGTCAATGGACTCGTCTGTTAAAACGATATCCTCTTTTTTTAAGCCTTCCGGAACTTCATGTGTCTCGTAATAATCATTCTTACTTCTTAAATAAGCTTCTTTTCCATACTCATTGTCAAACAGGCCACTGATAAGGTCAACACCGGACTGTGTTACCGCAAAACCAATCCGCTCTGGCTCATCTAATGCTTCCACACCCCAGCTCATATTGTGTACGATGCCGGTATCAGAATTGATGTATCCCTTAAAGCCCATCTGTTTTCTTAAAAGC
>CAKRCJ010000162.1 GCA_934307185.1 uncultured Roseburia sp. | reverse complement strand
AGCTGGGAGAGAGCTCATACAAACCGTTTTATTGTACAGAACTGTGAGATTAACACCATCAAAGGCAATGCAGATAAAATGCTTGCCCGCGAGGAAACAATGGAGTCGGAATTTTTAAAAGGAGAATTACAGAAAGTGCTTCCGGTTGTAAATACCGAAGGCTCTGACTCGGCAATGCTTGATAATACGCTTGAATTTTTAGTAATGAGCGGAATGGATCTGCCGCTTGCCGTCATGATTATGATACCGGAGCCATGGGCTAATAATAATCTGATGTCCCAGAAGAAAAAAGATTTTTACCAGTATTATGCAACCATGATGGAGCCATGGGATGGACCGGCATCCATTCTTTTCTCTGATGGAGATATTATGGGAGCTGTGCTTGATCGTAATGGTCTTCGCCCTTCCCGCTATTATATTACGGATGATGATTACTTAATTCTTTCTTCTGAGGTTGGTGTCCTTGATATTGACCCGACCAAAATCGTGGTAAAAGAAAGACTCCGCCCGGGAAAAATGCTTCTTGTAGATACTGTTCAGGGAAGAGTCATTGATGATGATGAATTAAAAGAGACTTATGCAAGCAAGCAGCCTTACGGTGAATGGATTGACCGCAATCTGTTAAACTTAAAAGATTTAAAAATTCCAAACCAGCGTGTACCGGAATACACAAAGGAAGAACGCCAGAGAATGCAGAAAGCGTTCGGCTATACTTATGAGTCTTTGAGGGAAGCGATTTTACCAATGGCAAAAAACGGCGGCGAGGGAACATCAGCCATGGGTATTGATACACCGCTTGCTGCACTTGCAAATGACCATCAGCCGTTATTTAACTATTTCAAACAGTTATTTGCACAGGTAACCAATCCGCCAATCGACTCTATCCGTGAAAAAGTAGTCACTTCCACAACGGTTTACATCGGAGAAGATGGCAACCTTTTAGAGGAAAACGCAATCAACTGTCAGGTGTTAAAGGTAGACAATCCAATCCTTACCAATACTGACTTAATGAAAATTAAAAATATGAAGGTAGACGGATTTAAAGTAGAAGTAATTCCGACAACCTACTATAAAAATACAAGTCTGGAAAAAGCGATAGAACGTTTGTTTGTAGAGGCGGATCGTGCTTACAGAGACGGTGCAAATATTTTAATTCTTTCCGACCGTGGCGTGGACGAATATCATGTGCCAATTCCTTCACTGCTTGCAGTATCTGCATTACAGCAGCATCTGGTCAAGACAAAAAAAAGAACAGCAGTTGCCATGATTTTAGAGTCAGGCGAGCCGAGAGAAGTACATCATTTTGCAACACTGTTAGGCTATGGTGCCTGTGCAATCAATCCATATCTGGCGCAGGAATCTGTAAAACAATTAGTAGATGAGCATATGCTTGACAAAGATTACTATGCAGCAGTGGATGATTATAACGCAGCTATTTTAAATGGTATTGTAAAAATTGCTTCGAAAATGGGTATTTCCACTATTCAGTCTTACGAAGGTTCGAAAATCTTTGAAGCAATCGGAATTGACTCCAATGTGATTGATAAGTATTTCACAAACACAGTAAGCCGTATCGGTGGAATTACATTAAAAGATATTGAAAGTGATGTGAATGAATTACATTCCGCAGCTTATGACCCGCTCGGATTAGAAACAGACCTTACCTTAGACAGCAGGGGACGCCATAAAATGAGAAGTGGTGCAGATGTGCATCTTTATAATCCGGCAACCATCCATCTGTTACAGGAGTCTACAAAGCGTGGCGATTACAACATGTTCAAACAGTACACAGACCTTGTAAACAGCGAGGAAAAAGATGGCTGTATCCGCGGACTTATGGACTTTAATTATCCGAAAAAAGGTATTCCGCTTGAGGAAGTGGAAAGTGTTGCCTCTATTGTAACAAGATTTAAAACAGGTGCGATGTCCTACGGTTCCATTTCACAGGAAGCACATGAAACACTTGCCATTGCGATGAACAGACTTCATGGAAAATCAAACACCGGCGAAGGTGGAGAAGATTACGAGCGTATTGCAAGCAAAAATACCGCAGTGGATCGCTGCTCAAAAATTAAACAGGTGGCATCGGGACGTTTTGGCGTCACAAGCCAGTATTTGGTGAGTGCAGAAGAAATTCAGATTAAAATGGCACAGGGAGCAAAACCAGGCGAAGGTGGACATCTTCCGGGCAAAAAAGTGTATCCGTGGATTGCAAAAACAAGACTTTCCACACCGGGTGTATCCTTAATTTCACCACCACCACATCACGATATTTACTCTATCGAAGATCTGGAGCAGTTAATTTTTGATTTGAAAAATTCAAACAGAGATGCAAGAATTTCTGTAAAGCTTGTTTCGGAAGCAGGAGTTGGAACGGTTGCAGCAGGTGTTGCAAAAGCAGGCGCGCAGGTTGTCTTGATTTCCGGTTACGACGGCGGTACAGGTGCTGCGCCGGCAAGCTCTATCCATAATGCTGGACTTCCATGGGAGCTCGGACTGGCAGAGACACATCAGACTTTAATTATGAACGGACTCCGGAATAAAGTAAGGATTGAGACAGACGGTAAATTAATGAGCGGCCGTGATGTCGCAATAGCAGCACTGCTCGGTGCAGAGGAATATGGTTTTGCAACGGCTCCGCTTGTAACAATGGGATGTGTCATGATGCGTGTCTGTAACTTAGATACCTGTCCGGCAGGTATTGCAACACAAAACCCGGAGCTTCGAAAACGTTTTGCAGGAAAACCGGAATACGTAGAAAACTTCATGAAATTTATTGCAGAAGAACTCCGTGAATACATGGCAAAGCTTGGATGCAGGACAGTAGATGAGATGGTTGGAAGAAGTGACCTCTTAAAAGTCCGTGAGGATTTAACCGGCAGGGAAAAAGAGATTGATCTTTCTAAGATTTTGGACAATCCATATGCAGGACCGAAGGAGAAAGTAACCTTCGACCCGAAGCATGTCTATGATTTTGAACTGGAAAAATCAAAAGACGAAAAAGTTCTTTTAAAACAGCTCGGTTCGGCTCTTGCAAACAAACAGCGCAGAAGCATTGATGTGGAGGTAACAAATACCGACCGTTCCTTTGGTACAATTTTTGGTTCCGAGATAACAAAAAAATATGGAACGAGCTTAGAGGAAGACACCTTTATTGTAAAATGTACCGGCGCAGGCGGACAGAGCTTTGGAGCATTCATTCCGAAGGGACTGACCTTAGAGCTTGTCGGTGACTCCAACGATTACTTTGGAAAAGGACTTTCCGGAGGTAAATTAGTGGTCTATGCCCCGGCTGGTGTAAAATATAAAAAAGATGAAAATATCATCATTGGTAACGTAGCTCTTTACGGTGCGACGAGTGGAAAAGCATTTATAAACGGTGTGGCAGGTGAGCGTTTCTGTGTCCGTAACTCAGGAGCATCCGCAGTTGTTGAAGGTGTCGGTGATCATGGCTGTGAATACATGACAGGCGGTCGTGTTGTTGTCTTAGGTAAAACAGGTAAAAACTTTGCAGCCGGTATGAGCGGTGGTATCGCATATGTTTTAGATGAGGATAATGATTTATATACCCGTATAAATAAGGAAATGGTATTTTCAGAAGATGTTTCCAATAAATATGATGTCATGGAATTAAAAGATATGATTAAAGAGCATGTGGCATTTACCAATTCCGAAAAAGGAAAAGAAATTTTAGACAACTTCAGTGAATATCTGCCGAAATTTAAAAAAGTAATTCCATATGATTACAACCGTATGTTAATGGCTATTGTTCAGATGGAAGAAAAAGGCTTGTCATCCGAACAGGCACAGATTGAAGCTTTCTATGCAAATACACGGGGGTAAGGAGGAAATATCATGGGAAAACCAACCGGATTTATGGATTATAAAAGAGAAACATCGGTGAGCGAAGCTCCATTAGAACGTATCAAAAATTTTAATGAATTCCATACACCACTGTCAAAAGAGGAACAGCAGATACAGGGCGCGCGCTGCATGAACTGTGGCGTTCCCTTCTGCCAGGCAGGAATGAACATCTGTGGAATGACAAGCGGATGCCCATTACACAACCTTGTTCCGGAATGGAATGATTTGGTATATACAGGAAACTGGGAACAGGCATATAATCGTCTGACAAAGACAAATAATTTCCCGGAGTTTACCTCAAGAGTATGTCCGGCACTTTGTGAAGCTGCCTGTACCTGTGGACACTGGGGCGATGCAGTGACCTGTAAGGAAAATGAGCATGGTATCATTGAGAATGCATACGAACAAGGCTATGCAGCAGCAAAGCCACCAAGAGTCCGTACCGGAAAAAAGGTCGCAGTCATCGGCTCCGGTCCTGCCGGTCTTGCAGTGGCAGACCAGTTAAATAAAAGAGGACATCTGGTTACTGTTTATGAGAGAGATGACAGAGTGGGTGGACTTTTAATGTATGGTATTCCGAATATGAAGCTGGAAAAATGGGTAATCGACCGGAAGATTGACATTATGAAAGAAGAAGGCATTACTTTTGTCACTAGCATGAATGTTGGAAAAGATGTGAAAGCAGCCAAGCTGTTAAAAGAATATGACAGAGTGGTTTTGGCGTGCGGAGCGAAAAATCCAAGGGATATCAAAGCACCGGGCAGAGATGCGAAGGGAATTTATTTTGCAGTTGATTTCTTAAAAGCGACAACGAAAAGCCTGTTGGACTCTGAATTAAAAGACAATCAGTACATTTCGGCAAAAGGCAAAAAGGTAGTCATTATCGGTGGCGGTGATACCGGAAACGACTGTGTTGGAACATCTATCCGCCATGGTGCAGCCAGTGTCACACAGCTCGAAATGATGCCGAAAGCACCGGATACAAGGGCAGAGAATAACCCATGGCCGGAATGGCCGAAGGTCTGCAAGACAGATTACGGTCAGGAGGAAGCAATTGCGGTATTTGGTCATGATCCTCGTATCTATCAGACAACGGTAAAAGAGTTTTTGAAAGACAAAAACGGAAACTTATGCGGACTTGTTACCGTAAAATTAGAGAGCAAAAAAGATGAAAAAACAGGCCGCATGATGATGGCAGAAGTACCTGGCTCCGAACAGAAAATGGATGCCGATTTAGTGTTAATTGCAGCCGGATTTTTGGGAACCGAAAATTATATTGCAAATGCATTCGGTGTTGACTTAAATGCCAGAACCAATGTCGCAACCAAAGAAGGCGAATACGCTACGAATGTAAAAAATGTCTTTACCGCAGGAGATATGCACAGAGGACAGTCGCTTGTCGTCTGGGCAATCAGGGAAGGAAGAGAAGCCGCCAGAGAAGTGGATGAAAGCCTGATGGGATATTCTTATTTGTCAGTGCAGTAAAATTCAGTTATTATTTCATTTAAAATATTTATAAAAAAGAGAGGATTTTGTTGTGTGGAACGAAGTCTTCTCTTTTTTATGATAAACTTCTAAAACCAACATAGAAGTGTCATAAAAATATTGAAAAATTATAAAAAACCTCTTGACAAATTTATTGTGCTATTGTATTATATATCTTGTGTTCGGCAGTTGCCTGACATAATATATATAATATGCGCGAGTGGCTCAGTTGGTGGAGCACGACCTTGCCAAGGTCGGGGCCGCGGGTTCGAGTCCCGTCTCGCG
>CAKRCJ010000161.1 GCA_934307185.1 uncultured Roseburia sp. | reverse complement strand
GTAATAGAGAAAATAAAATTAAAGTTAAATCAAATACAATTACAGGACAAGATAAAAAAAGATGGAAAAGGTATTTGTCAGAATATAATAAAAAAATTTTTCCCAGATATTGTAAAGATAAAGAAAGAAAAAAATATAAAAAATAGAAAAGAGCGGACAGTTATGCCGGTAGTATTTGAGCCAGAGGAGCAGAAGATAAAAAGTGGAAGACCTACGGTTTTGTTGTCGGAGCAGAATAAGAAACTGTGTGGAATACTAAAATATGAAGGAGAACATTGTCTTGGAGATCTTAAAATAAATGAATTTCCATATATAATCGGGAAAAGTGAGGAATGCCAGGGGAGAATTGAAAACGAGACAATAAGCAGGCAGCATGCCATGATTACAAAAGTAGAAGATGTTTATTTTATAGAAGACTTAAATTCTTCTAATGGTACAAAAGTCGGTGGGAAAATATTAGATTATAAAATGAAGGTCAGTCTCGCACACAATGAGGTCATTGAATTTGCGGATGAAAAATTTAGATTTATTTAATAAAAACATCAGAGGAAGTCAATTGCATTCAAAATAGAAAGTATCTATAATTATATCCATTAAGTAATGGAGTAGATGTTAAAATGACAGAACAGTTTAAAGATATTTTTTATCAACAGGGATATCGTTATTACACATTGCCTGAAAAAAATATGGGAGTCTTTTATAAATACTATCAGGAGGGATTCCATTTAGTAATGGTTTTAGAAGATGGACAGTCCATATTGCCTGTAGATAAACTCCGAATAGTCCAGGAGCAGGTGATGGATATTTTTTACCATCCGAAGGGACGACTTTTAGATTTCCCGGATGGATATCCAGTGTATCATGTGGAGATGCTGACACTTCTTCTGACCGGGCAGACAGAATGGGCACATCATATTTGTACAGTGTATAAAAATGTGTGGGTTTATGAACAAAAAGCGCATCAGCTAATTATTTATGAAAATCAGCCAGGAGATTTCTGGGGATTAAGAGGCTGTCTGGAGCATTACAATGAAAGCTTCGTAACAAATAATAAGAAAATTTTCAAAAATTGGAAAATATTTAAAAAAGAATTATGGAAATTTCCGTTTATCACAAGCCTGCTTGTGCTTACCAATATTGTTGTTTACCTTATATTATCAATAGGAGGAGCAACAGAAAATGCATTGTATATGGCTGAAAATGGGGCAATGTATCCGGATTTTATTACATATAATCATGAACTGTGGCGTTTCTTTACAGCAATGTTTTTGCATTTTGGAATTACGCATCTTACAAACAATATGATAATTTTAGCTTGTATGGGTTCACGGCTTGAAAAAGTGGCAGGACATTGGAAAATGGCGGTTATCTATCTGGCGGCGGGAATTGGCGGTGGAATACTTTCCTATATCATAATGTTATATACAGGAGATTATGCAGTGTCTGCAGGAGCATCTGGCGCGATATTTGGAGTGATAGGTGGCCTGCTGTGGGTTGTTATCCGGCATAAAGGGAATATCGAAGGCATGACACCACAGGGAATGGCTATTCTGCTTATTTTAAGTTTATATTTTGGATTTACGACAGCGGGTGTAGATAACTGGTGTCATATAGGTGGATTAATTTTTGGATTTATCACAGCTGTGATTTTGTATCGCGGAAAAGGTCAAAAATATTGATTTTATCGTAAAAAGTTAATATACTGATTAGAGGCAGACAGGCAAAATGGCTAAACTGCAGAAGGTTAGAAAGGGTACAATATGAAAATTAATATTTATTATGGCGGAAGAGGATTACTTGATGATCCAACCCTGTATGTATTAGATAAAATGGAAGAAGTTTTAAAAGAACTTCGAGTGACAGTGGAGCGTATCAATATTTATGAGCATAAGAACGAAATTGCGACACTTCCACAGACAATACGTGATGCAGATGGAATTATTCTGGCAACGACAGTAGAATGGCTTGGAATTGGCGGCTATATGCAGCAGTTTTTAGATGCATGCTGGCTTTATGGGGATAAGGAAAAAATTAAAGTAACTTACATGCAGCCAATTGTAATGTCTACTACATATGGAGAACGGGAAGGAGAAATGACACTGGCAAATGCATGGGAGATTTTAGGCGGGCTTCCATGTGCAGGATTGTGTGGATATGTAGAAGATTTAGTTACTTTTGAAATGAATGAAGACTATACTGTCATAATTGAAAAAAAGGCAGAAAATCTTTATCGTACACTTTCCCAGAAGTTAAAAAACCTTCCAACAAGTAATCAGGCAGTGAGAAGAAGTGTATCCCGCACGGCGCAGCTTGAACTGACACCACAGGAGAGTGAACAGTTATCAAAATATGTATCAGATGATTCTTATGTGAAGAAACAGAAAGAAGATATTGAGGAACTTGCCAGCATGTTTAAGGATATGCTTGGAAATGATAAACAGCAGCAGGATGCATTTATAAAAGAATTTGAAAATCATTTTATTCCTCAGCCGGATTTTTCTGCACGTTATCTTTTCATGATGGACGGGTTAAAAGACCCATTATTTATAGGGATAGCAGAGGATGATTTGGAAATTAGTTATGGAAAACAGGAAAATATAGATGTTCTGGCAAAGCTTAATTATGATGTGATGGAAGGAATTATTGAGGGAAGGATGACCTTTCAGCGGGCATTTATGACTGGAGAAATGACAGCAAAAGGTAACTTTAAAACGCTTCGGATGTTAGACACCCTGTTTAACTTTGCGTAATTGGCAGAATAATAGTAAAGGTACAGCCGTCGCCAGGTCTTGACTCACATTCAATAGAACCATGATGTGAGTCTACGATTTGTTTTGTGATGACAAGACCGAGACCGCTTCCACCATTTTTTGAAGTGATAAATGGTTCAAAAATACTGTCTGCAAAAGCAGGGTCTAAGCCACCGCCATAGTCGGTAACATCAATCTGGACAGAGTTATTCCGGGCGAACACATTTATTTTAACAGTGCCGGTTTTGTTCATGGCTTCATAAGCATTTTTTAAAAGATTAATAAATGCCTGCTTCATAAGCTGTGAGTCGAGCTCTATTTCAGGCAGATTTTTCTCCATATTAATTTCGCAGTTGAAATTAAAAAAAGAAAGTGCAGCAATAGAAGAGTTTATCTCTTTCATGTAATCATACAGATTTACTTTTTTCAAATTCAGATGATTGCATAAGCGGGCAGAAGACAGTTCTACAACCATATTCCGCAAGGATGCGATTTCTGACATGGTTTCTGTCCAGTAAGGGAAATCAGAAACTTCAGGATGTTTCTTTTCAACAAGCTGTAAAGAACTGTTGATTAGTGTAATGGAATTTTTTATTTCATGAAAAATATTCAGATAATCTTCGCTGGTTAACAATTTATTTCCTGCCTTGTAAAAAAAATAGTTTATGTAGTAACATATAAAGGTGTAAAATTTATGTATTCAAAGAAAAATTTTACATCAATTCAGCATCAGTTTAGCACCATTGAAAAAAAACTTCAATGATAAATGAACTACAAAATTCGACAGACCTATTTATTAGGAGAAAGAAGGACAGAAAAATGAGAGATGAAAATTGTATTTTTTGCAAAATTATTGCAGGAGAAATCCCATCAAACACAATTTATGAGGATGATGAATTTAAAGTTGTGCTCGATGTGAGTCCGGCAAGTAAAGGTCATGCGCTTATTCTTCCAAAAGAGCATTATGCAGATTTATATGAGATTGATGAGAACGTGGCAGCAGATGCTATGAAGCTTGCGAAAAAGCTGGCAATGCATATGACAGATGTTTTGAAGTGTGATGGTTTTAACATTGTGCAAAATAATCATGAAGTTGCCGGTCAGACAGTCTTTCATTTCCATATGCATTTAATTCCAAGATATTTAAATGCAAAAAATAATGATATTTTAAACTGGTCTCACGAAACATTCTCACCGGAGGAAATGGCAGAAATCTGCACTTCATTAAAAATGTAAAAAAGGGGCTGCCGCAAAAAACACGAGTCATGCAATATGCAGATATAAAATCTATGATTTACATCTATATATTGCATGCATTATGTTTTTTTGCAACAGCCTGATAAAAAATAAAGTCTATTTTGTTTTTGAAGTATCCATAATTAATTTCACAATCGTATCGATTGAATTTTTTTCACTATTTTTTTCCATTGCATCCACATAAGAATTTTTATGTTCAAATACATAATTAATGGCATCTAAAAGAGCCGTATTTGTTACATTTTCTTCTTCTAATACATAGCTATATCCGGAAGAACGGAAAGAGTTGGCATTAAGAATTTGATCCCCCCTACTTGCAGCAGCAGAAAGCGGAATTAAAATATTCGGTTTTCTGAGAGCTAAAAGCTCACAGATGGCATTGGCACCGGCACGGGAAATAACAAGACTTGCCAGTGCAAACATATCGGATAGCTCCTTATTGGCATATTCAAACTGGGCATAACCTGCTGTTTCATTTAAAGAAGTATCTAAATTTCCTTTTCCGCATAAGTGAATAATGTTATAACGCTTTAATAATTCAGGAAGAAGGTTACGGATTGCAGTATTAATTGCCCTGGAACCGGAACTTCCTCCGATAATTAAAATAACCGGCTTGTCAGAACCCTCAAAATGACACAGCTTTCTTGCACTATCCGGATTACCATTTAATAATTCCTTTCGGATTGGAGAACCCGTAAGAACTGCTTTACCTTCTGGAAGATATTTTAAAGTTTCAGGAAAATTGCAGCATACTTTCACGGCACTTGGAATGGCAATCTTGTTGGCAAGTCCTGGTGTGATATCAGATTCATGTATGATGGCAGGAATTTTACAATGCTTTGCCGCCAGTACAACCGGAACAGATACAAAACCGCCCTTCGAAAATACAACGTCAGGTTTTATTTTTTTTAAAAGATGAATAGCCTGCTGATAACCTTTTAAAACCTTAAAAGGATCTGAAAAGTTTTTAAGATCAAAATATCTTCTGAGTTTTCCAGAAGATATTCCATAGTAAGGAACTCCCTGGGCTTCAATTAAGCCCTTTTCAATTCCTTCGTAAGAGCCAATATATGAAATTTCGTATCCTTCGTTGCGCAATGCAGGCATGAGAGCAATATTAGGAGTTACATGCCCAGCAGTACCGCCACCGGTCATTACAATTTTTTTCATAAGAAATCCTTTCCGTGCAATTTGTAATATGCGTTTAATTCTTCCATATTTATAATACCCGGGGGTGAAAAAGTCAAGAAAGAACTATTTTGTCGTAACTTGCGATTGATATTTGGGCGGATAGCCTTTCAAAACAGGGAAAATGTTTTATAATTTATAAAAAAACAAGAATGAAGGAGTAATGTGCTTATGGAGGAACTATTTTATATTATGTATTCTAACTCAATGCAGATACTTTGGATAATTATTGCAATAGTGGTGCTTCTGCAGATAATCACATTACAAAAGATAAGAAAGCAAAAAAAGATATTTAAGGATGAAATTCTGTCTTTGCAGACACAAGCTAAAAATATGGCAGAAGAGCAGCAGAGCCTGAAAAAGGAAATAGAGAAAGAACAGGGCACATTTTCTGCGCAAAGCCAGTTAAATACTACAGAAAAAGAGACACCGGACAAGCTTATTGATGCAGTTCTCAGTGAGGTTTTTTCCTGAAATCAGGCAGGAAAATTGTAAAAACTTGACAATATAAGAATGC
>CAKRCJ010000160.1 GCA_934307185.1 uncultured Roseburia sp. | reverse complement strand
GGATGGCATGAAAATTCCTCTGCCCAATGGAGATAAGACTCTAAGAAACGTGAAATCCAATGGTTTCACGTTTCTTGTTTTACGAGGCTTATCGTAATGTTTGGGGCAATGGAATTTTCGATGCCATCCCTGCATTTTTTATTCGTAGCAGACTATCGTAAAAAGTCTTTTCAAATCCATAACACAGCCTAAACCATGGCAGCGTCATTTTTACCTAAACTCCGGTTTATAAAATTATAATAATATCCTTCCTTTATCCTCTACAGTTGAAGTGTTGTCAAGATTACGCAGCAACATCTCTACCGCACGCTCTAATTCTTCAAAAAAATACTCTCTCCTGTCCGTTGTATCCAAACTGTCTTTTCCTCTTACATACGCTGCCGCCCTTCCCCTGCTGCATGCCATCTGAAATTCGGGATTGTACGGTATTACCCCTAACCGTTCCGGTGTAATGCGGTAATAACGATAAATATATTTTTTATGATAAATGGAGTCTTTATGATAGGAACTGATAAAATAAACCAGTCTGTCTGAAATACCTGCATAATCTGTAAAAAGAAAATCCAGCATATGCGGCACCTGTCGAAAATTTATGGCAATTAAATCTGCGCTTTCTAACTGCTTCTTTGCATACAGTCCCATGCCTGCGCCACAGTCCATAATTGTTAACATTATCTTACCGTCTGAAAGAAAAATCTTCCCCTGCTTTTCTGCGGTCATTTTATAATGATACTTTAACGCAAGCACAGCCGCCACTGCATACATGTTACAGGTCGTTCCGCTGTCCGATTTCTCACTCCAGAACACAATTTTATATTTTTGCACTTTCTGCCTCCTTTTAGAAGCAGGGATATTTTTTGTAAAACGCAAAAATTCGAAAAGATAATTTTATCCTACTTTATTTTCTTACTTATGTAAATTCATTTTTCCATTTTAATAAAAACTTTATAATTTTCTTTCATGGGTTTTCATTCCATGCATTTTCTTATATAATAGACACAGCTTAAAAAAATAAAATCCAGCAATAGGTAAATATTACTTTGTAAAATAGGATTTTTCTTCGCAAAATAAGGAGGATTTATGAAAGAATTTATTATTACAACTGATACCACGACAGATTTGCCGGCAAGCTATGTCAATGAGCATCATATCGGCATGATGTCCCTTCCATATACAATCGAAAACAAAACTTATACGTGGGAGCACTCTCTCCCGGAAAAAGAATTTTACGCAATGATGCGTAACGGTTCCCTTCCTACCACCTCCCAGGCAAACCCGGAGGAAGCTGCCAGATTATTCGAAGATATTATTAAAACCAAAGATGTGGATATTCTTCACATTGCTTTTTCTTCCGGTTTAAGCGGCACTTACAATAACTGCCGTCTTGCAGCCATGGATCTTGCGGAAAAATATCCTGAAAACAAAATTGTCGTTATCGACTCCTTATGTGCCAGCATGGGCGAGGGACTTCTTGTTCATAAGGCTGTCATGTTAAAGGAGGCTGGAAAAAGCCTGGACGAAGTTGCAGACTGGCTGGAAGAAAACAAACTTCATCTGGTACATAATTTTACCGTGGATGACCTTTTCCATCTTTACCGTGGTGGACGCGTATCCAAAACTGCTGCTGTTGTCGGCAGCATGATTAATTTAAAACCAATCCTTCATGTAGATAATGAAGGCCATCTCATTCCTGTCTCTAAAGTCCGTGGCAGAAAAAAATCTCTAATTGCCTTAGTAGACAGCATGGAAAAACAGATTGGATCCTGGCGTGATAAGAATGATATCGTTTTCATTTCCCATGGTGACGCACTTTCTGATGCCGAATTTGTTGCCAATCTGATTAAAGAACGCTTTGGCATCGAGAACTTCCTAATCAACCCAATCGGTCCTACCATCGGCGCACATTCCGGTCCTGGAACCATTGCCTTATTCTACATGGGAGACTACCGTTAAACTGTTTTCATATATAAAATAAGACAATAAATGCAAGCTCCACGAACATACTATTGTCATAAACAAAGAAACGTCAAAACCGATATCTACCGGAACTGACGTTTCTTTCATAAAAGCTTATTTTTCAGCCACTTTATCGCTTATTTCCTTTTATCTTCTATTTCCTTTTCTCTCCAGAAAAATTCAAGATAACTTTCTAAATTATCAAGCGTACACACCTGATGTTTTTCCCATTCTTTTGGAAAAAGATATCTATAGTCGCTCTGTAGGAAACGCTCATCTAACAGTTCAATTACACCAACATCATCAATTGTCCTTATGACGCGCCCCGCTGCCTGCAAAACCTTATTCATGCCCGGATAACGGTAGGCATAATCAAATCCTTCGCCAGATTTTTTTTCATAATAATTCATTAAAATCTCACGCTCATTGCTTATCTGAGGAAGTCCGGTTCCTACGATAATAGCTCCAATCAGCTTTTCATTCTTTAAATCAATACCTTCACCGAAAATTCCTCCCATAACACAAAATGCAATTAATGTTTTTTCTCTCTCCTCTTCAAATTCTGCCAGAAACTGTTCCCGTTCTGTTTCCCTCATTCCAGGTGTCTGAAGTATTGCCTCCATCTTATTGTCATTCAAAGAAAGAAACTCCTCATAAACCTGCTGCATCATTTTATAAGATGGAAAAAACACCATATAATTTCCTTTTTTTGCCCTTCCTGTCTTTTTTATATACTGCGCAATCCGGATAAATTCACTCTGATTTCGTCTTGTATATTTGCTGCTCACATCTCTTGCTAAAAGAAGCAGGCTCTGTTCTTCTTCGAATGTAGTTTCTGCATATACCGCATAATTGTCCTTCTTTGTAGACAACAGGCTTTTATAATAATTAATTGGAAGAAACGTTGCAGAAAAGAAGATTGCTGCTTTTCCTCTGTCAATGCACTCCTGCAAATTCCTTGACGGGTCCACACAGTAGAGTTTCATCTTGAAACGGCCATCTTCTACATGCTCCGAATAAATTACATAATGTTCATCCACACGTTCATAAATATTTATAAAATTGCGTAACCCAAAATAAAACTCACTAATCTCTTTTCGCTCTGGAAACTCTTTGCTCCGTTGCAAAAATCCATCCAAATCAGAAGCAAGTCTCATAAGGTAAAACATTAAATTTCCAATATTCTCATAAATCTGATACTTTGCACATTCTCTTTTATAGTCTAAAAGTATCTTATTACATTTATTAAAGTCTGTCTCCAATCCAGGTCTATATTTCCTGATTATCTTTTTTACAGTTAAAAAATCTTCTTTGTAGATTTCTGCACTATACATCTCCCTGCTTCTTTCCACAAGGTTATGTGCTTCATCCACAAGAAAAATATAATCTCCACGTATTCCCTCTGCAAAAAAACGTTTTAAATATACATTCGGGTCAAATACATAATTATAATCGCAGATAATATCATCTACCCACGATGCCACATCCAGGCTCATCTCAAATGGGCATACCTGATATTTTTCCGCCTGCTCTAATAATACTTCCCTTGAAAAAATATCTTCCTTCTGCAAAAGATTAAACACTGCATCATTTACTCTGTCATAATGCCCTTTTGCATAAGGACAATGCATTGGGTTACATTCCATTTCCTCGCACATACACAGTTTTTCTTTTGCCGTAAGCTGGATAATTTTTGCCTGATAACCAGCTTTCCTTAAAATTTCAAAGGCTTCCCTTGCCACAGTTCCAGTAATCGTTTTTGCTGTCAGATAAAAAATGCGGTCACCTAAATTTTCGCCCACTGCCTTAACTGCCGGAAAAACGGTAGATATTGTTTTTCCAACACCTGTTGGTGCCTGAATAAAAAGGTTTTTCTGACGCTGTATCGTCCGGTAAACACCCGTTACAAGCTCTTTCTGCCCCTTCCGGTACGAAAATGGGAACTGCAGCTTCTGGATAGATGCCTGTCGCAAACGTCTCCAGGCATATTGGAAATCCGCCCATTTTTTATATGCAGCAATTAAATCATCAAACCATCGTTCTAATTCGTTAAATACAAAATCCTCCGTAAAATACTTTATCTCCTCCGTATCTAAATTGACATACGTCATCTGCACGGTTATACGCCTTAAATCATGTTGTAACGAATAAATATAGGCATAACACATTGCCTGCGCTCTATGGACCTTTACCGGCTCTGATAACTGGTCTAATTTCAGATATACACCCTTAATTTCATCAATCATGACCTTCATATCTTCTTCGATTTCTATTGAATGAAAATTTTTGGAAAAATTTATCTCTTCCTTATTGGAGGTAATCTGTATTCCATCTGCCCTGCCCTCTAATACAAGGTCATAGTTTTCTTCTTCTATTACAAGCTTTAACGGAACCTCGGCATGATAATCGCTTCCCTTTTTTTTCTGAATTTTACGATGCATCCTGCTTCCTTCCTGCATCGCAAGCGGTGATACAGACTGTCCATGCCTGTTATCAATATCTCCCTCTCTGAAAATAAACTCAACGAGATTTCGAACAGATATTTTTATTTTACTTTTCTCTCTTTTTTCTGATTTTTCTTTTTCCATGCTTTTTATTATAGCTTATCTGTCCACAGAAAAAAAGACCATTAGAAATGCACTGACAGTGTCTGAACAATTTCTAATGGTCTCTCTCTGATATTTTTCCCTTTTTATGCTATTGCATATTTGTTTACAACATTCTCAAAGCTGTCATTCTGCTCGCCATATTTAATAACGAGGTCTTTACAAATACCTAAATACAACATTCCAAGTAAAGACTTTGCATCAATTACTGCTCTGTTATAACAGACATCAATATCAAAATCACATTTTCCGGCAGCTCTTACAAAATCCTTAACCTCTTCTGTGTCAGTCAATCTGATTTTTCTTTCAATCATTTTTAACACCCTTTCTTGTATAAAAAGAACAAACATTTCTTATCACAAGGTCGCATTATGACACCATTTTTTTTATTTGTCAATTTTTGGAATTTTTCGGAAAGCTATATTTTATCGTCATTTTACGGATTTTTTTTGTTATTTTTAGGTATGAAATAAATAATTTTATCTATTTTTTTTGCTTTGTATATTTATACTTATGTAATTTGTCAACTATGGTTCTTAAATAAAGCTGTTTTTAATCATTTTTCACATATTTTTACCGCTATCCGCGCAAAAAACCTCTAATTCCAGTAATCTCTTTTGCTTTTTTTATTATCTCCATCTGGTTCATTTGAAGATACTTTTCCAATACAGCAATTTCATCCTGCTCAAAACCGTCATTCTTAATTATCCTGCAATCTGGGAGAGATGCTTCTGCCGATTTCTTTCCTGCCTCAAATATAACAGATACTTTCTTTTTGCCATCTTTCGTCACAATACCGGAATAAGTCATTTTCATTTCTTCGTTCTGTTCCATTTTTCCTCCTGGCAATTAACCTTTTATATCAATATCCTTTTATTTTTGTAAAGCAAAAAACTGGAAACTTTGTTTTACAAAATTTCCAGCTTCTCATTAGCAGGGGATGAGAGAATCGAACTCCCACCAAAAGTTTTGGAGACTCCTATCATACCATTTGACCAATCCCCTATATATTAGAATAGCTTAAACAAAAGCCACTAATATTATAATTTATTTTATTCTATTTTTCAAGTGCTATATACATTCAAAACTTCATACAGATTACCGAGTTCTTTTGGTCAAGCCTTCGACCGATTAGTAACAGTCAGCTCCACAC
>CAKRCJ010000159.1 GCA_934307185.1 uncultured Roseburia sp. | reverse complement strand
AGCTTTCCCTGGGCATAGCCTCCAATATATAACTTCATGCTGCTTTCTCCTCTACTTTTATAAATTAAATTACATGCGTCACAACCGCCACTATCACCGCTGCCGCCGCTTCACAGACAGTCACAAAGAAGCCTGCTGTATCGCCGGTAATTCCGCCGAGCTCTTTTGTGCTTTTCCAGTGAAAATACCAAAAACTTAAGAGTGCCGCCGCAATCGCTGCCACCCCGTACCAGCCGGATACAAAGAGCATAAGTAAGGCGCAGATGCCTGACTGCATATATAATACAATTTTTACCACTGTCTTCTGTGCGCCTGAAGCAAAGGTATATAAAAGCCCTTCTTTTTTTGCCGACGGAAAAGTCACAACCGCGATGCCGCTGAGACATCTTGCAAGAAAAAATACGGCGGCGGCGGCAAATACTGCTTTTTTTGTATACAGCTCTGAGATTGCCGCAATGTCTACCATATAATAAAGTGCTAACATAATGGCTGCAAACGCCCCGATGTGTGAGTCTTTTAAGATTTCCAGCTTTTTCTCCCGGCTCTGGTAGGAATGAAAGGCATCCATTGTGTCCATGTAACCGTCCACATGAAAGCCGCCGGATATTATAAGAGGAATTGCCGCCGCAATTGCCGCGTAGCACACAGCTCCAATGTTAAATTTCTGACAAAGCAGCGCCCAGCCATAAAATGCCAGACCGATCACACCGCCAATCCACGGAAAGAAACACATCATATACTCCATGTCCTCCTCTTTCCACGCAAACTGCGGAACCGGTATTTTCGAATAAATGGAAAATGCAATTACCATTGCTTTTAATAACTTCATAACGGTTTTACCTCCACCGGAATGCCGACAACCACTTCAACAACACGGTCCGCTGACTTTGCCAGCTCTGCATTAATACCGCCAAGCGCTTTTAAATACTCCATCGTTCCCTCATCATAAATCACACCGTCTTCGAATACATTGTTCGTCACAATGATAAGATTGTCTGTCTTTTCAGAAAGAACAGCTATATCACTTACAATTTTTTTCTGAACCTGTTCTGCGGTTTTTATGCCCTCGTCAGAAAACATTTCATTTGCCGTAAGATTAGACATACACTCTAATAAGGCTGATTTTTTTTCTGTTTTCTCCGGAAAATCAGTCTTATCTACATCTGTAGGTTTCTCAATTGTAAAAAATCCTTTTCCGGCGCGCATTTTTTTGTGCCGTTCTACTTTTTTCCCGCCCTCCGCATCGTAAATCTGCATCGTTGCGATATAATATTTTTTTCCTTCCAAAAAAGCAAGCAGTTTTTCCGCATATGCAGATTTTCCGCTGCCGCTTCCGCCTGTCACCAACGTTATCATGGCCATTCCCCGCTAAAATCTGTGATATTCTTCTATTTCAAAATCCACGAAGGTGGCACCGCTCTCATATAATGTCATCGCCATATCCAGTAACGAAAACATCATAACCGCTCCGGTTCCTTCGCCAAGCGCCAGCCCTGCGTCAATGACCGGCTTTAATCCGAGTTCCTTCATTAATAAATCCGATGCCGGTTCCTTTCCCTTATGCGAAGGAATTACAAATTCTTTTGTGCCGGGACAGAGACGTTCTGCGGTAAGGGCTGCCACTGCGCTGATCACTCCATCCGCAACAATTGGCACATGATATTTTGCACCGCCTAAAAATACACCGCAAAGCCCTGCAATATCCAGTCCCCCGACCGAATATAAGATACGGAGGGCTTCTGTTTTTTGAAACTGGTATTTTTCCAGTGCCTGCACAATAACCTCTGTTTTTCGCATAAGCCCGGCATCACTTAAGCCAGCACCGCGTCCGACCACTTTTTGTGCCGAAACAGAGAGCAGTGCCGCTGCCATTGCTGCACTTGTGGTTGTATTTCCAATTCCCATTTCTCCGGTGCCGATTAAAGTGTATCCATTTTCTTTACACTCTTTTACCAGCTCCATGCCAATCGTAATTGCCCGCACTGCCTCCACTTCTGTCATTGCCGGTTCCTTAAAAAAATCATTGGTTCCTTTTCTTATTTTCCGGGAGAGGACACCTTTCATGCAGTCGTTCGTATTCACTCCAATATCCACCGGAATAATATCCGCTCCTGCCGCTTTTGCCATTTTGCAGACTGACGTATTCCTTTTTCCAAGGTTTTCGGTCACTGCTTTTGTAATCTCCTGCCCGGACTGGCTGACACCTTCTGCTACCACTCCATTATCCGCGCACATGACAATCACTGCTTTTTTTGTCAGATTAATTTCTGTGGAACCAAGAATTGCACCTATTCTTGCAAGCAGGCCTTCAAATTCTCCAAGACCGTCCAAAGGCTTCGCTACATGATCCCAGTTATTTTTTATTGCATGTTCTATTTTTTTATCTGGTAAATCTATCTGTACGTTCATAATTTTTCCTTTTTCGTTGCTATTCCAAAGTGAAATGCCCTAAAACGCAGCCTCCCGAAGCATCGCATAGACCGCCTCCATATCCATGGATTTCCGCAGACCGTCCGCCAATTTATCATACTGCAGCTGTTTAAACTGTTCATAATTCATCAGGGCAGATGTATCTAACACAATGCCTTTTTTCTCTGCCAGACTGTGAAGCAGCGTCTGTGCCACCGTTCCCTCGTCAAAAATTCCATGGACATAGGTTCCACATACATTTCCTGCAAAAATTCCATCCGGCTTTGCTTCGTTTTCTGTCACTTCGTCGCTGATTTTGCACAGGTATTTTTCTTCGTTTCTTACCGTGCTTCCCATATGGATTTCGTATCCGCGGATTTTTTTCCCGGAAAGTTTGGAAAGTACACCGTCCAGTTTCCCGAAGCTGCCTGTGACCTGCGTCCTTGTCTTTTCTTTTTTTAATTCGGTTTTTGCCGGAAGAAGCTCCATTCCTTTCATGCTTCCACCAGCCTCGACCTGATACGGGTCACTGATTGTTTCCCCAAGCATCTGATAACCTCCACAGATGCCAAAAATAAGTGTATTCTCTGCTTTCTTTTTTATTAATGTTTCCAACCCGTTTTCCATCATCCATCTTAAATCCGCCATCGTATTTTTGCTTCCCGGGAGAATAATCATATCCGGGTGATGTAGTTCCTTCGGATTTGTCACATAGCGCACCGAAACCTGCTCCATCTGCTCGAATACGGAAAAATCCGTAAAATTTGAAATCCGCGGATAACGGATTACCGCAATATCAATCAGCCCCTCTGTTTTTTGCTCAAACCGGCTGCTTAAGCTGTCCTCGTCATCAATGGATAATTCCATATATGGTACTACGCCTGTCACTGGGACTTTTCCGCGCTCCTCAAGCATCACTATGCCGGGGTCTAAAATTGTTTTATCTCCCCGGAATTTATTAATAATCAGCCCTTTTACCCGTTCCTTTTCCGCGTCCTCTAAAAGAAACAGCGTTCCAAGCAGCTGGGCAAACACGCCGCCCCGGTCAATATCTCCCACAAGTAACACCGGCGCATCAACCAGTTCTGCCAGTCCCATATTGACAATATCATTTTCCCTTAAATTAATTTCTGCCGGGCTTCCGGCGCCTTCAATTACAATGATATCATTATCTTTTTCCAACTGACTGAAAGCTTTTTTTATCTCCGGAATAAGCTTCTTTTTGTATGAAAAATAGTCTCTTGCGCTCATGTTTCCAAGCACTTCCCCATTCACAATGACCTGGGAGCCTATATGTGTGGTCGGTTTTAAAAGAATGGGGTTCATCGCAACGACAGGCTCCACTCCTGCCGCCTCCGCCTGCATGACCTGTGCGCGTCCCATTTCAAGTCCCTCTTTTGTAATGAAGGAATTGAGTGCCATATTCTGTGATTTAAACGGTGCCACCCGGTATCCGTCCTGCTTAAAAATACGACATAGCCCGGCAACAATCAGACTTTTTCCCGCATTTGACATTGTCCCCTGCACCATAATTACTTTTGCCATAATATAATCTCCATTCCCGCTTCCCCTGCAGTCTCTAAAAGCTTTTCATTCAGCCGGTTCTGTGAACCAAACGCCGTCTGGCAGCAGATTAATTTTTCACACGAAAGCATCACCTGTTTTGCTTCCTCATAGCGTTCTTTCGAAAAGTCCTCATAGGCTTTTTCGGAAATCACCCGGACTGCCAAAGCCTTTGCCGCCGGATAATCCCTGTCATTTTCCGCTAAAATCCCCACACAGAAAGGTATTCCCTTCCGCTGTAATTTCCGGAATAAAAAGCTTCCGGTATCGTTTCCGGCAATGACAAATACCTGCGGTGTCCCTTCACATTTTTTTAACTCCACACAACCGTTTTTTTCCTGAAACGTTCCACTGGTAATTTCATAAAGCCGGTTGACAAATCCGTCGGTAAAAACTTCCTCCGGTGTGCCGAAAAATTCTACCTTTTCCCCTTTCACACAGACAATCCGGTCAGATACCCGCTCTGCCAGGTCTAATTCATGTAACGACATTAAAACGCCGATTTTCTTTTCCCTGGTAAGTGACTGAAGGATTTCCAGAAATTCCAGCTTATATTTCACATCCAGATATGAAGTCGGCTCATCTAAGATAAGGATTTCCGGCTCCTGGCACAACGCCTTTGCCAGCATGACACGCTGCTTCTGCCCGTCGCTTAAGCTCATAAAATTCCGGTTTTTTAATTTCTCAATACGAATTTGTTCCATACTGTACGCAATGATTTTTCTGTCTTCCTCCGACAAAATTCCAAGTCCCCCGGTATATGGGTAGCGCCCCATTGCCACCACATCACCTGCTGTCATAAGCTCCGGTGTGATGCGCTCCGTAAAAACAATGGACATCTTTTTTGCCAGTTCTTTTTCTGCCATATCACAAAGCTTTGTATTTCCCACAAAAACAGTTCCCGAAAGTTCCTTTAACTGCTTTGTGATTGTCTTTAATATAGTAGATTTTCCTGCCCCGTTTGGACCAATCAGCGTCACAATCTCGCCCTGTTTTAATGAAATTCCTATCTCTTTTATCAATTCTTTTCCGTAGTATCCGACGGATAGCTTTTTTGTACATAAAAGCGTCTGATTTTCCATTTTAAAACCTGCCTTTATTCTGTTTTAACATGACTGCAATCATGACCGGTGCTCCGAAAATTGCGGTCACGGTGCTGATGCTCATCTCGGTCGGTGCAAACACCGTCCGCGCTAAAAGGTCGCAGAACATACAAAAAACCGCACCGCCTAAAAAACAGGCGGGAATCATGACAATTGGCTTTGCTGTCTGATACAGCCGTTTGATGATTTGCGGAACTGCAATCCCGACAAAAGAAACCGGACCTGCAAATGCCGTTACCACAGCAGATAATATACTCGATAACAGAACCAGTAATATGCGGAACACTTTAATATTCACACCCATATTTTTTGCGTAAGTCTCTCCTAACTGATACGCCTCCATCGGCTTTGAAAGGAAAAATGTAAAAAGTCCTGCCACTGCCACCACAAACACAATTATTTTTACATTGTCCCAGGTAATACCGGAAAAGCTTCCCATCGACCAGTTATGGAGGTTCACAATGTCCGAGTCCTCCGCAAACGTCACAAGAAAATCAGTCACTGCCGAGCAGATATAGCCAATCATAACACCGATTAACACGAGAAAAGACATGTTGTTGACTTTCGGTGACATCAAAAGCACAACAAACATGGAAAGCATGGAGCCGCAAAACGCTGCCACAATCAAATCCACCGAAGATAAGGTCTTAGAA
>CAKRCJ010000158.1 GCA_934307185.1 uncultured Roseburia sp. | reverse complement strand
TCCAAGCATTGCCCCAAATTTCTTTAATCCCGTTTCAATTTCTTCTCCGGTCTCTTTGTCTTTTACAACAACTAACGTCTTGTCGGATTTTACATTCGATGTGATGGAACCTGCCCCCATATGGGACTTATAGCCTAAAATAGAGTCTCCGACATAGTTATAGTGTGGAACCTGCACCGAATTAAAAATAATATCATTCTTTAATTCGGTGGAATTGCCGACAACAGAACCTTTTCCAACAATCGCACTTCCTCTTACGAATGCGCAGTGACGTACTTCTGCCTCCTCATCAATGATGAGCGGTCCATTTAAGCAGGCAGTCGGTGCAACCTTTGCACTTTTTGCTACCCAGATATCCTCCCCTCGTTTTTCGAACTTCTCCGGGTCTAATGTCGGTCCTAATTTTTTTATAAAATCGCTTATTCCCTTTAAAGCTTCCCACGGATAAGTAAACTGCTCTAAATATTCTTTTGCAATTGTTTCATTTAAATCATACAAATTGCTTATTTTTGCATTTTCCATTTTTTCTTTCCCTTCTTTTTTCGTATTTCCTATTCAATTATAAGCACAAGCCCTTTCTTTCGCAAGAAAAAAAGAGCCATATATCGACTCTTTTTTCTATATCCATTTATTTAGTTCTCTCTTAATGTAAACTGTTTTACCAGGCCACCAAGGGTTTCAGCCTGTGCGGATAATTCTTCGCTGGTAGCAGAAGTCTCCTGCGCCATTGCAGAGTTAGACTGGACAACCTCAGAAATCTGGTTAACACCCTGTTCTGCCTGTTCCATTGCGGTTGCCTGTGCCTGAGAATTCTCACTTAAGGACTTGGAAGTATCTGCAATCTCATTAATTCCGTTAATTACTTCGTCTAATGTCTCTGAAACTGCGGCAACTGCCTTATTTCCTTCTTTAACTTCCTGGATAGAGTTTTCAATTAATGTTCTTGTTGTAACAGCGGAGTCTGCACTCTGCTCAGCAAGCTTACGAATCTGGTCAGCAACAACTGCAAATCCTTTTCCTGCTTCCCCTGCACGCGCAGCCTCAATCGAAGCATTCAAAGATAACAGATTGGTCTGGCTTGCAATATCCTCTAACTCGGAAATAATATTTTCAATCTTCATGGAAGTCTCACTGATACGCTGCATTGCATCAACCGTTGCCTGCATCTGGACACGGCTCTTATCTGCATCATCTGCGTATTTTCTTGCATCTGCATAAGATTTCTTAAGATTTTCAGCTGTATGTTCCACATTTGCTGTAATATCAGCAATCGTAGCCTGAAGTTCTTCTACTGCGCCCGCCTGCTCTGTTGCACCTTCTGCAAGGGACTGTGCAGCCTCTGCCATATTCTCTGAGCCTAAAGATACCTGTTCGGCTGTCTCTTCTACCTGGCGGAGTGCCTCACTCATCTTACGGTTCATCTGACGTAAGCCCATTAATAAATCATTGAACTTACCGGCATATTTTTCTTCATATTCTGTGGCAATTGCGAAGTTACCATTTGCCATCTCATTTAAAAGTCTTCCACTGTCTGAAATAATGAAATTTAAGTTTTCCGCCATCTCTCTTGAGGTTGCAATCATCTCTGCAACTTCGTCTTCTGACTCATATACCGGGAATCCACTGTCTAAATCACCTTCTGCAAATGTCTTTAAACGTGCATCGACCTGTTGAAGCGGACCGGAAATTCCGTCTGCAATCTCATTACCGATATGTTTTCCGATAAAGATACAAAAACCAATAATTGCAACGATAATAAGAACTACAATAATCTCCATAAGAGTAAGCAGTTCCTCGACCTGGTCGCCTTTGGTTACATTTACATCCATCAGATTTTTTAAATCCTCATAGACTGTCTGGTAAGCAGGTCCTACTTCATCTGCCTCACGTCTCTGAACCTTTTTGCTGATTTCTGCATCTGTGGTTGAACCTTCTTCCAGTAATTCATCGGAAAGCTCCCAATAATTCTCTAAATCTGCAATAACCTGATTATAAGCCGCTTTTCCATCTTTCGTTACCATACTCTGACTGACTGTATCCATATAAGTCTGGAAGGACTCTTTTCTGGTATAATACGTATCCTTTGCATCACTGATAATGTCTTCGTCTGTGTAACCTATAGCAGCACGTAACTCACTCCGGGCACCTGAAAAGGCTGTCATTGCTTTTCCGATATCACCCTGTGAAAATCCATAGTTATTGAGTGCATTGTTATACATCCTTGTCATAACTAACAGAGCAATGATTCCAATGACTGCTGAGCTGCTTGCAATTGCAATAACCTTCATGAAATTTCTTGACAGTCTTTCACGAATTCTTAATTTCTGATTTTTGTCCATCTTCCAATTCTCTCTCCTTCATCTTCGTTTGTAATAGCCGAAACATAGACTTCCCATATATTGCATCTAAATTTAATATACGACGGCATAATACAAAAATCAACATTATTTTGCATAAATTTCCATTTTATGTTCTTCTATTCACCACCCTGTTCCGTTCTATCTTCCTGCTTTATTTTATCTTCCTGCTCCGCTTTATCTTCCTGCTTTGTTTCACCCGGATTGTCAAAATCAAAGGAAATTTTATCTTCCTCAAATTTTAAACAGGAGTCAAACACATTCCCTGCTCTTGACGTAAACCCGCTTATTTTCTGTTTTGTCTTACCGGTTTCAAACAGTTCTTTTATCACTTCCTCGGAAAGCGCAACCTGCGCAACTGTATGTCCTGCTTTAAAGCCACATTCACATTCATAGTACCACTGGGACTTCTTCATGAAAAGTCCGCATTTCGGGCATTTCACGGTCGTCTCTACCGGCTTTGGCTTCTCCGGGAAATCAAAGGTAACCTGTCCATCCTCTGTCAGCTTTAACGGAGCATCAAACATCATTCCGGTTTTTGCAATAAAACCTTTAATTACTCCCGTTTTTCCATTTAAAAGCAGTTCCCTGACCTGTGCATCTTTTAATTTCACACCTGCAATTTTTCCAATTGCAAATTTGCAGCTTTCCGGATTATCCCTTGTATAATTCGCACAGCCATAACCAAACGGCGTCTGTATGATTTCTCCACCGCATAATGGACAGGCTGCATCTTTAACCTTTACCGGCTCAATATCTGTAAAATCAAACTTTAATCCGGTTACTTTTCCGTTTTCGTCTTTGTTCAGTGCAACCCTTGCATCAAATTTCTTCCCGGTTTTGGATTTAAAGCCGCGGATGGTTCCGGTCCTGCCATTTTTCAAAAGCTCCTTCACCTGTGTCTCCGTCAGTGACTTTTCCGCCATTTTTCCGATGGAAAACCGGCAGCTCTTTGGATTGTCCTTTTCATAATTTGCACAGCCGAAGCCAAACGGTGTCTGTATAATTTCTCCACCACATAACGGGCAGACCACATCCTTTAGTTTTTTTGCCTCCACATGCTCGAAATCGAATTTAATCTCCACTTTTCCATCCCCGTCCTTTGAAAGGCACAGGCACGCATCAAATTTTTTTCCGGTTTTCGCTTTAAAACCACGAATCGTCTCTGTCCGTCCCTTTTCCATTAAATCTTTAAATTCTTCCTCCGACAAATCCTTTCCGGCAATTGTTCCAACCGAAAATTTACAGCCGGTGCCGTCTTTTTTATAATTGCTGCAGCCATAACCAAACGGTGTTGTCTCAAGTGCTGCACCGCAGACCGGACAGGCAATGTCAAACCTCTTTTTCGCTGCAATTCCTCTTGCGCCTTTTTTCGCAAGCGGCTGAATTTGTGCAACAAGCCGTTCTGTCAGGTTCTGCTCTGCCATATTTATCGTTTCTTTCCGGATAAAGTCTTCGAGCTTTTCCCTGTAATCTTCCACAATTACCGTTCCGCGGGTAATTCCATCAAGACCTTTTTCCCAGGAAGCGGTCATTTTCGGATTTAATAATGCAGGAACCGTCATATTTACGACCTCATATACCATTTCCCCTAATGCTTCCGGGGATAAAACCTGGGATTTTTTATTCAGATTTAAGTAGCCGATACGCACCAGCTTTTTAATGATTTCTGCTCTTGTTGCAGAGGTTCCGATGCCCGAGCCTTTAATCTGGGCACGTAACTCCTCGTCCTCAATAAGCTGCCCGGCATTTTCCATTGCAAGCACCATGGAACCGGAGGTGTACCGTTTTGGCGGCTTTGTGCTGCCCTCCTTTAAGGAATAACCATTTACAGTAAGCTCATCCCCTGTTTTTAACCGGTCTGCAATCTCTAAAAGTCCGGGACTTTCCGTTTCCTCATCGCCCTCTCTTCCTGCTTCTTTTTCCTCGGCAGGTCTTTTGCCTGCGACCTCTAAATATCCCGGCGCTTTTAATGCTTTTGCCCCGGCAAACAGTTTTTCAGTTTCCACGGAAACAACTAATTTTATAGTCTGATACTCCGCTGCCGGATAAAAAATACTTAAGAAACGGCGCACAATTAAATCAAAGACGCTGCGCTGCAACGAATTTAAAGACTTTAATTCAGAAAGCTGTCCGGTCGGAATAATTGCATAGTGGTCGGTAACCTTGGCATCATCCGTATATTGCGTTTTTGCGATGGAACGGTACATTCCATCTGCCATAATGCGTTCTGCATACTGCGAAACGGGTTCGTAGCCCTTCAGACGGCTGATATTTTTTCCAATTTCCTTTGCAACCGCAGTCGATAACACCCTCGCATCGGTTCTCGGATAGGTGGTCAGTTTTTTTTCATAAAGATCCTGCGCAACCTGCAGCGTCTCATCCGGACTGATTTTAAAGCGCTTCGAACATTCTGCCTGCAATTCGGCAAGGTTAAAAAGAAGCGGTGCTTTTTTTCTTGAAGTTCCCCGCTCAATCGAAGCTACCACCGCTTTTTTCCCAAAAAGCCCTTCTATGAGTGCCTCCGCTGACTCCTTTTTCTTAAAACCGTTTTCCTTATATAAAAGTGGTGACTCAAAATACTTTGAGCCTTCCACCGCCTTCCATTCTGCCTCAAACCCTGCGTCCGTAAAGCTTCCAGCCACCCGGTAAAACGGTGTTTCCACAAAGTTTCTGATCTCCCGCTCCCTAATTACAACCATTCCAAGCACACAGGTCATTACCCTGCCCACTGCAATTGCCGTATAGCTTTTCGTTCCAGCCGCGTCATTTAAGAGATTTCCGTATTTTACTGACATTGCACGGGAAAAATTAATTCCCATTGCATAATCTTCAATGGTTCGCATAATACCGGATTTTCCAAGATTTGCATAATCAGACATTGGTTTTGCCTCTTGTATCCCACGCCTTATTTCCTCCTCTGTCTGTGAGTCAATCCAGACGCGAAGCTCCTTCATTCCCTCTCTGACCCCGCCGTACATACGGATATTTTCCTCAATCGTCTGTCCTTCTTTTCCGGCATCGCCTGCCCAGTAAACGGTTTCAATATCTTCCCTGTGAAGCATACGGTTCACAATACCATACTGTTTGCTTACTGCCGGTATTACATCATATTTATATTGTTTTGGAAGAAAAGGCAAATCCTCTAACTTCCATTTTTTGTATTTTTCGTCATAGACTTCCGGATAGACCATCTCTACTAAATGTCCCACACACCATGTAATTACATATTCATTATTTTCTATGTATCCGTCATTTCTGCCTGTCACGCCAAGAATTCTTGCAAATTCCTGCGCAACACTTGGTTTTTCCGTAATAATTAATGACTTCGCCAAAAATAGTTCCTCCAGTTTCTATTACAATTCATTCATATC
>CAKRCJ010000157.1 GCA_934307185.1 uncultured Roseburia sp. | reverse complement strand
GGTATCTCCTGTACTGTCATTTCCGGTATTGCTGTCACTTCCGTTTCCGGTATCTCCTGTACTGTCATTTCCGGTGTTGCTGTCACTTCCGCTTCCGGTATTTCCGGTGTTATCCCCGGATGGTGTATCCGGCTGTGGATTATCCGGTGTCGGGTTATCCGGTGTTGGATTGTCCGGTGTTGGGTTGTCCGGTTTCTCCGTGTCATTTACTGCAACAATCTCATCACAGTTTCTTACACGCAGACAGGTTACAGGTTCATCGGAGTCTCCTTCCGGATGATTGTATACAACACCGACTGCGGAAACTTTCTTTCCTTTTGCCACAACAGAAGCAAGTTCATTTTTGCCTGTTGTTGCTGATAAAATGTAACCATCAATAAAGATATTTGCAATGTCACCGTTTTCATCCTGTAACCAGAACTGGGAAACTCCTGTTCCTGCAGTATCGTATAATACGTCTGTAACAGTTCCTTCTACCTGGACAAGGCTTCCGCCGGATTTTTCATAATCCATGGCATCTTTTGCTGACATTTTTGCAGGAGTAATTACTTTTTTCGGTTCATCACTAAGCACTTTACTGCTTACAATCTTTAATTCTTTATCTCCCTGGTATGCATCTACATATCCGACAATCTGTACTTTTGTGCCAAGTGCAAGTCCGGCTTCTGCATATGGGAAAATATCAATTCCGGCTGTGTCATCCTGGATATAGATAGTATCAAAGAATTTATTCTCCTCAACGTCTGTTCCGGCTGTCACATATCCTTCTACACGGTAAACATCACCAGCTTTACCGTTCTTTCTTACTTCTGAAATATCACTTAATGGAAGCTGTACGGTAACTTCATCTAAGATATTCTCTGCGATTGTACGGTTTAAATAAGGTAAATCCCAGATATTATCCAGCTCTGCTTTTACTTCAAAGTCTGAAATAAATACAGTTCCGGCTACGAAAATATTTGCTCCGCTGTCTAATGTCTCATGAGCAAGTGCAACCATATTTCCTTTTTCTACATAAACAGGACTTCCTGTTACCTTGTTTCCGTTTTCATCTTTACAATCGATGGAATAAGTTGTGTCATAACCATTTACCAAAGCTTCTGCTTTTCCTGCTGCGACTGCATCTGCATCTAAGTTTACTGTACAACCGCTGTATGCACTGTATTCCTGTTCTTCACTTGCACCTGTAAGGTATCTGGACTCTTTGTTATAAGTTCCCTTTAAGTACAAACGGTACGGCTGTCCTCCGTTATTTACTTCGTCGTATGCCTCATCACTGTTTAACTTTGTGGTAGCACCGATTGCGGCAAGCAGCTTGTTCATCTCTGTCGCTGTCTGTCCGCTTGTAGTATCCTGATAATCTGCAATACCACAGGTGATTAATGTTCCACCCTTATCGGTATAATCCTTTACCATCTGAATGAAATCATCTGAAAAATGAGATACGGTATAATCTCCGGCATTTGCTGTTCCATTCTTTTTCGCCGGAGCAGAAATAACAAGTAAAGCACAGTTTTCTAACATTTCCGGTGTGATTTCATCTTTTACTACTTCTACTTTTACATTTTTCTTTCCTGCAATTGCAGTAAAGTTACCAAGATTTCCACCATAATAACCGGTGACATAATCATTGTAATGTGTACCGTCAATAATTACCCTTGTAACCATTTCCGGTGTAACGTAATTTAACTTTAATACTGCTTTATATACTTTTGAAACACCATTTAAAGAAGCTGTTACAATCGCATTAATTTCAAGGCTTCCCACACCATCATATGTATAGTCAAAGCTATAATCTGCTGTGCTCATGGAAGCTACGCTTGTAAGCCCTGCTTTTTCTAAATCTGCCTTATGAATTACTTTTCCATCTGCTTCAAATGAAATATCTGTAATATCAAGGGCACTGTTTTCGTTGTTATATAATTCAAGGTCAACGGTTAACGCTTCATCTTTTACCGGAAGCACTTCGTCTGTTGAAATGCTGTTAATACCGGCTGCCTCTACTTCACCTACCCATACCGGTGCAGTAACTGCGATATCTCCGTCTGCCTCTACTACTTTAATATAGTAGAAAGAATACTCATTTTTAAGGTCAAAGGTTACGGTATCCTGTGAGGAAGCAACATTTTTCTCTGCAAGCACCAGACCACCGTTTGTAATTACCTGTACGTTTCCGATTGCTGTATCTGTCGGATCACTTAATTCTACTTTTAAGGTAATGTCCTCACCTGTCTGTCCATCTTCTAAGATAGAACCCATGATATAACCATCTAATGTATAGTAAATACTTAAATCGTTATCCTCTGTTGCATATACGCGGTAATTACGCATTGCATCATAAATATTATCCTGTGTCAGGCTGTCTGCAAGAACAACGGAACGTGCAGTATTAGCATCGCCCCAGAGACCTTTATGGTTATCCTGGTTATTGGTCGGTGCAACATGCCAGCCCTTGTCTAATGCTCTCTGATAATATTCATAAGATGGGAAGTAACCGGAGCTTCCGATTGCTCCTTCACCATTACCAACCTCAATTGTTGTAACTAATTTATCGATGTCTTCATCATAATAAGCAAAATCACTGAAATCACCGAAGGTTGTTCCCGGATGGTTAAACTGGCTGATAGAATCCGGAACAGTCTTTAATGTTGCATAATAATTCTGTAAAGCGGTACTGTAGGTCGAGTATGCAGTCTGTGTACGGCTCTGGAATCCATCTGTATTAAATGTATTCATATGTCCGAGTCCGTTTGACCAGGTCATCTCAAATCCGAAAATTCCTACAAATGTATCTGTTGTATATTTTGTTGCAAGCTCATGTCCTTCTGTCCATTCCTCACTCATTGAGCCATCTGTAATAGATGCTGCATCTGCATTATCAAAGGAATTGGAATGGTCTGTTACAGCAAGGAAATCAAGATTTCCTACATTTGTTGCATGCTGATATGCTTCTTCACAGCTTCCTGCTCCGTCCGAATAAGAAGTATGTGAGTGAAGCTGTCCAAAGTAAATATTGTATTTTTCATTTGCACGCTCGGTAAATACAAGTGTCTGAACCGGGCTGTCTAAATATCCGTCCTTCACAGCTTTTACTTTATAAGCAGCCGGAAGTTCGCTTAAAATAATTTTTCCATCATAGTTTGTCCAGTTTGCTCCGTCATCTGTAGAATACTGGATAACTGCGCCTTCTGTCTCACAGGTAAGTGTTACTGCACTGTTTAATGCAACACTTCCTCCGTTTGGAGTTGCCTTGATAGAAGCAACCTGTGCCTGCTCATAAGAAAAGCTTCTTACGATACTGTTCTTTAAACCTTCTTTTACCGCATAAGCACTAATTGTTGCAGGTAAAGTATCAAGTTTTGGTTTATTTGCTGCATCGTAAACTTTTTCTTCCCCGCCATTTACAGAATAACGGATTTCTGCTCCTTCGGCAGCACTGCTAAGTGTGACTTCGCTGCCAAGCATAACCGTTCCTTCTTCCGGTTCTGCGGTAACATAGCCGCACTGGTCGGAAGAAATGATCGGGTTTGCACTAAATTCCACACTGTCAATACGGACTGAATTTCCACTGTCTGGCAAACCGGTTTTTCCATCTGCCCTGGTTGTTCCCGGAACAAGACGAATGTATAATTTATCCGCATTTGCTGCTTCATTTGGAATATCGAAGGTAAAATTAATATAATATGTTGGTGCCATACTGGTCTTTGCAATACCGTCTGTAATTTTTCCTTCGTCACTTACTTCACTTGGTTCGCCATTTACATATTTTGTATATTTGTAAGAATAAGTTCCACTTGAAAGATTTTTAAAATCTGTTCCATTGGTTGAATACTGCATCTGGAAGTTTCCGGCTGCGGATTTACTTGCACGTAAACGGAATGACATTGCAAGATTTGCATATCCGGTTGTTGGGAATTCAAACTGTGCATAATCATCTGTTCCGCTTCCGAGTCCGATAGCTCCCATATAGTAGGAAACTGAACCAGTTGTCGAGCTCTTAGTTTCCATATATGGCTGCACTTTTTTACCACTTACTGTCGCAGTAAATGCTGTATCAGCGTCTTTTAAATCGTTTGTTACATATACATCTCCAGGTATTCCATTTTCCGGTGTGACACCTGCTTTGGCATAGTCTGCATTTCCTGCCCACTGTGCTGTTTTTTCTGTAATAGATGTATCTGCTTTAATGTTTACAGATGGTGTTCCTTTGTCAATCAGATAGAACTGGAATGTATAGTCACTGTTATTACTGCCTGATGTTTTACCATAGGTTGTAAAACCTTTATAATATTCCAGATACTGATTTTTATTTCCATTGAAAGCTGCATTTACATTTTTAATGAAGAAATTTCCATTTTCATCTGCTTTTTCTAATTCCCACAAGCTGTAATCACTTGCTGCATCAGCAAAGCTTACGCCATTGCCGGTCGGCTGGGAAGTTAAATATTTTCCATTACTCTTAAAAGTATAATATCCGTCTTCATCCACTGACACAGTAAGAGCTGCTGCTGTTTCCGGCAGGGCAAGCATGTTATCTGTTACTTCTGCTGTTGCTCCAGATAATTTTTGACCGGTTACTGTCTCTGTTAAAACATATTTATCTGCTACATAATAAAAAGCTACGATATTTCCATCGGAAAGCTCTGTTACAAGCGGATAGCTCTCTGTCTCTGCTTTCTTAACGGTATATGCAAATTCTGCTGTCTCGCTCTTTGTATAACCCTCTTTTTCTGCAGTTGCAAAAATTGTAACATCTTCTGTAATCTCAATCTCAGAAGTGTAATCTATTTCTGTCTCATCTAAGTTTGTATGATATGTAATCTTTGCATCTTCTGTTGCAGTTGCAAGCGCAACCTTTGTTCCGGCTTCCACTTCACCTGCCTGTACAGATGCGGTAACTTTTTCACAGATTTTTTCTTCCGGTGTTTCTGTTTCCTCCGGTGTCTCTGTTTCTTCCGGTGTTTCTGTGGTTTCTGTCTCCTCCGGTGTCTCTGTTTCTTCTGGAGTTTCTGTTTCTTCCGGTGTTTCGGAAGAATCTCCTCCCGGAGTAACTTCTGCTGTCTTTGTACCGGATACTATAATGCTGTTGATGTTGCTGACACCGGTTGCTGCGACATCGCTATTGTTTACGCTTGTAGTATCTATCATTGTGACACGAAGTGTAAAACTCTTTCCGTTTAATTCTTCCGGTAAAGAAACATTGTCATATTTTTTTGCAAGCGTTTTATTTAATTGAACTCCTGAATTTTCAATTTCAGCCCAGTTTGTTCCATCAAAAGAATACTGTAAATTAAAATTCTTTGGTCCGGTTCCTGAAGAACGCATGGATGCTGAAAATTTTAAATCCTTATAATCTGCTGCATTCACAGAAATAGTCCAGCCAGCACCTACAACCCAATTTACTGCTGCAATTGACGTTGTACTGCTTTGCGCACTATGCGTAGCACCGCTAATACTTAATGTGCCACTTCCTGCGGTTGCACCACATGACTCTAACGTCGCAGGTATTGTATCTTTTGTGTAATTCCACTCCGCAATCGTACCCTTTTCTACTGCGTCCGACTGTGTCTGAATTTCTGCTGCATAAGCTGTCATTGCCGGTGTCAATCCCGGCATTACTGTTGTAAACAGCATACAGAACGCAAACACAAGGGAACAGGCACATTTCCATAATCTATTTTGTTTCCCTTTCATTCACCTCTTTGTCCTCTCATTTTTTCTTATACGCAAAAGTAATACCTGGAATTATCTCCAGTTATATCAGAAG
>CAKRCJ010000156.1 GCA_934307185.1 uncultured Roseburia sp. | reverse complement strand
TTCATTCTGAGTCACCTGCCTTAATAATTACTTCACCGCTGTCAAGAATTCCTTCCGGATAATCTTCTTTTGTGGTTCTGCCGGAAATCGCAGTGTTCTTTCCGACTGAGACATTCGATGGAATAACAGAGTCTTCACCGACTGTAACAAGTCCGAATGAGTAAATCTTCTCATTCAGCTTGTTCGGCTTTTCTTCTCCCACTCCCAATGTGACGTTATCTCCAATGCTGCAGTTTTCAGCAACAATCGCCTTATCTATGATAACATTCTCACCTATCTGCGTTCCCTTCATAATAATGGAATCACGCACAATGCTTCCTTTTCCAATTGTAACACCTGCTCCGATAACAGAGCTATGTACCTCTCCGTAAATTTCTGAGCCTTCTCCGATAATACTCTTATCAACAACAGACTCTTCTGACAGATACTGTGGCTGGATGATATCACTCTTTGTATAAATCTTCCAGTATTCCTCGTAAAGATTAAACTCCGGAATTAAATCAATCAGCTCCATATTAGCTTCCCAGTAAGAACCAAGCGTTCCTACATCTTTCCAGTAACCATTGTACTCATATGCAAACAGACGCTGTTTCTTCTCATGGCAATATGGAATAATATGTTTGCCAAAATCGCAATTGCTCTGGTCTTTCATCGCAGTAAGTGCTTCTTTTAAAACTTTCCAGCTGAAAATATAAATTCCCATTGAGGCCAGATTGCTTCTTGGATGTTCCGGTTTCTCTTCAAAATCCTGAATACGTTTATCTTCGTCCGCAATTACAATACCAAATCTGCTTGCTTCCTCTAACGGAACAGGCATTGTTGCAATTGTAACATCTGCTTTATTTTCCTTATGGAAATCAAGCATTACTTCATAATCCATTTTATAAATATGGTCTCCAGACAATATAAGTACATATTCCGGATTATACTGCTCCATATAATTCATATTCTGGTAAATTGCATTGGCTGTTCCGGAATACCATTCACTGTTGTCGCTTCTCTCATATGGCGGCAGCACCGTTACTCCACCATTATTACGATCCAAATCCCACGGAATACCAATTCCGATATGGGTATTCAAACGTAATGGCTGATACTGGGTCAATACTCCAACCGTATCTATTCCGGAGTTAATGCAGTTACTAAGCGGAAAATCTATGATGCGGTATTTTCCTCCAAATGCAACTGCTGGCTTTGCGACTTTTGCTGTCAGGACACCTAAACGGCTTCCCTGACCTCCTGCTAATAGCATTGCTATCATTTCTTTTCGAATCACGTCAATCACCTCTCGTCACTTTCTAGTCAATCTAGTCCTCTTGATATTTTAAGTATATCACAACCATTTTTTAATGTACATCATTTTACACAATTTTTTCAAAATTTTTTTTAGATTTTTGACAAATCGTACAAATATATCTGTTTATCTGATATTTTTCAACAAAATCCATCTTTTTGATTTTTTGTAAAAGAATTTGCAAAATCCCAATATATGTTTATAATTAGCTTTGTTATAATATAATGAAGAAGTAATCCGCTTACTTTTTCATTTTTATCAAGCAAAAAACAGGCAGGTATTCAGATATGTATAAAATTAATTTTAATGAACCAATACACATCCATTTCATTGGCATCGGCGGTATCAGCATGAGCGGTCTTGCTGAAATACTTTTTGAAGAGCATTTCACCATTTCCGGCTCCGACGCAAAGGAGTCTGACCTTACACGCCATTTAGAGCATATGGGCATGCAGATTTTTTATGGGCAGAAAGCCTCCAATATTATTGACGGCATTGATTTAGTTGTGTACACAGCAGCCATCCGCGAAGATAACCCGGAATTTTCCTGTGCAAAGGAAAAAGGGCTTCCTATGTTAAGCCGTGCAGAACTGCTTGGCCAGATTATGGACAATTACAATAATTCCATCGCAGTAGCCGGAACCCATGGAAAGACAACAACGACCTCCATGATTTCGCAGATTTTGCTTCAGGCAGAAAGCGACCCGACCATCACAGTCGGTGGAATTTTAAAGGCCATTGACGGAAATCTCCGCGTGGGTAAATCAGACGTATTTATTTCTGAGGCATGTGAGTATACCAACAGCTTTTTAAATTTCCGTCCAAAATACAGTATCATTTTAAATATAGAAGCAGAACATCTTGACTTCTTTAAAGATATTCAGGACATACGGAATTCTTTCCATTTATTTGCAAAAAATACAAAAGAAAACGGCGCTATCATTATTAATGGTGAAATTGAAAACTACAAAGAGATTACAGATGGTCTCACACCGCAGGTCATTACTTACGGCATGACAGAAGCCTGTGATTTTTATCCGGAAAACATTACTTTTAACGAAAAAGCATGTGCCGGCTTTACCGCAATGTATCACGGTGAAAAAGTAATGGATGTTTCCTTAAATGTTCCCGGACTCCACAATGTATCAAACGCATTGGCTGCGATTGCACTCTGCCTTGATTTAAAGATTTCAAAAGAAAATATCGTCGCCGGTCTTTCCGCTTTTGGCGGTGCAGACAGACGTTTCCAGTATAAAGGCACTGTAGATGGTGTCACTATTATTGATGATTACGCACACCATCCGACCGAAATCCGTGCAACTTTAACTGCTGCAAAAAAATATCCACACAAACGTCTTGTATTAGTATTCCAGCCGCATACTTATTCCAGAACCAAAGCATTTTTAAATGATTTTGCGGATGTATTATCTATGGCAGATGTAGTGGTATTGGCAGACATTTATGCTGCCCGTGAAAAGAATACTTTTGGCATCAGTTCTAAGGATATCGAGACAAAACTGAAGGAAAAAGGCACCGCCTGCCACTATTTCCCTTCTTTTACAGAAATTGAAAACTATTTACTCGAAAATTGTATAAACGGTGATTTGTTGATAACTATGGGTGCCGGAGACATTGTAAATGTTGGCGAACACCTTCTTGGAAAATAACTTATCCACATTATCCACATTCAATTGGGGAAAACTCCAACAATTGAATGTGGATTTTTTTGTTTACATAAAGTTATCCACATTTTTTTCTTAAATCCGCTGTATCGCAGATGTTTACTGGCTTTCGCCCTTTTCCACAAAGAATGGCTTATTGGAAACTACTTTTTTATCCACATTATCCACATTTTTGTAACCCCTTGATTTTACTGGGTTTGTGGGCAATTTTTTCTTCTCTTTTTTCATTTTCTGTGCTATAATTTGGGACGGGTTAAAGGGAAAGGAATGAATAAAATGGCCAATATAACACTTCATAGTGACAGCCAGACTTCTGCCACAAGCGTATCTAACATATTTATTGATGAATACATGTCAGATGCCAATGGAGAGTTTGTAAAAATATATCTTTATCTTTTGAGACAATTGAATGCGCCGGACGCAGCTTTTTCAATCACTGCCATGGCAGACAAGTTTGAACATACCGAAAAGGACATTAAACGCGCCTTAAGCTACTGGGAACGTATGCATCTTTTACGCCTGGAATACGACGACAGTGAAAATCTTACCGGTGTATGTTTTCTCGATACCAACAGCAGAAAAGCTGAGACTTTAGAGAAAGCTCCTGAAAGCAAGGCTGCGCATAATGAAGAAGCTGCTTCTGCTGATGCACCTTTTTCTTCCACACAGCCGGAACCGAAGAATTATACTGCAGAGGATATTTCCATGTTCCGCAAACAGGAGTCTGTCAAAGAGCTTTTATTTATTTCAGAGCGGTATCTCGGACGTATTTTAACTCCTACCGATATGAACAGTATCCTCTACTGGTATGACGGTCTTGGTTTCTCAACAGACCTGATTGAATATCTGATTGAATACTGTGTCAGCAAAGGACATACAAGTATCCGCTACATAGAAAAGGTTGCCCTTGCCTGGGCAGACAGCCATATCTCTTCTGTAGAGCAGGCAAAGCAGGTTGCAGGAATTCACAGCCAGCTTTATTTTGCAGTAATGAAAGCACTTGGTATCACAGGACGCTCTTTAGTTCCTTCTGAGACTGCATATATTGAAAAATGGAGAGCCGAATATGGTTTTTCCCAGGAGATTATCACTGCTGCCTGCGAACGAACCATACAGGCAATTCACCAGCCAAAGTTTGAATATATTGATTCTATTCTCACAAGCTGGAAGAAAAAACAGGTTGCAACGCCTGATGATATTTCAAGACTCGATGATGAATACCAGAAAAGACGGAAAGCATCCACTGTGACTGAGCAGACACAGACTACGTCAAAGAATAAGTTTAACAATTTTGACCAGCGTTCCTATGACTATGACCAGTTAGAAAAGATGCTTTTAAATACTTCCGTTCAATAATTATTTGGAGAAAAAAGAATGGCATTAAACAATTCACAGTACGACGAGATTTTTCGTTCCTATGATGCAAAACAACTGAAAGCCCAGCACGATTTAGAGCAGCGTACCAAAGCCGCCTATGAGCGTTCTCCTGAATTAAAGTCTATTGATGCCTCTATCGCAGAGACTTCCGTTGCATCCGCCAGAAAGCTTTTAGATGGTGATGCCCACGCATTAAAGGAGCTTAAGGATACGCTATCCGTCCTTCGTTCCAGAAAAAAAGCTCTTATGAAAGAACTTTCCCTGCCACAGGATTATTTTGAACCGGTCTATGAATGTAAGGACTGCAAAGATACCGGTTATGTGAATGGAAAACCGTGCCACTGTTTTAAACAGAAGGCAATTGACTTGATTTATACACAATCCAATATCAAAGATATTCTTGCAAAAGAAAACTTTGGTTCCTTACGGCTTGATTATTACTCTGACTCTGTCACAAATCCGGTGACGGGACTTACCTCCCTTGCGACTGCAAAGGCTGCCGTTGCAAAATGCCATGAATTTGTAGAGCAGTTTGACAATACTTTTGCTAATTTATATTTTTATGGGGATACTGGTATTGGAAAAACCTTTCTCTCCAACTGTATTGCAAAAGAATTATTAGACTCCGGACATTCCGTAATCTACTTTACGGCGTTCCAATTATTTGATATATTAAGCAAAGGTGTGTTTGAGAAGGATGCTGATGCACTTGCCGCACACCAGAATATTTTTGACTGCGATTTACTAATCATTGATGATTTAGGTACGGAACTTGCTAATTCCTTTACGACTTCGCAGCTTTTTCTGTGCTTAAATGAACGCATCCTGCGGAAAAAATCCACGATTATTTCTACAAACCTGAATATGAACCAGGTTGCAGATATTTACTCAGAACGTGTGCTTTCCAGGATATCCGACAGCTATACCATCATTAAGTTATTCGGTGATGATATCCGGCTGAAAAAACGAATTCACTAGATGCAAATATCCCCTTATTTACCATCTATTGAAATAAATAAATTGTTAATGTTTTAACTAATATGGAGGAAAACCACTCATGCCAAACGATGAAAGAATTCTAGAAACCATGCCAGACGGTGCACTCGGCTTAATTCCCTTAAAAAGCTGTGAAGCATTAGGTGCAAAGGTAGACCAGTACTTAGTAGGCTGGAGAGAGAAAAGAGAACTCGCACACAAAAACGAAGCTGCCTTCAAAGGCTACCACCGCAACTCTTATATTATCTCTACTGCTGTACCACGTTTTGGAACCGGAGAAGCAAAAGGTGTTATCAAAGAATCTGTCCGCGGATATGACCTTTACCTTATGGTAGATGTTACAAATTACAGCCTTACCTACTCTGTTGCCGGACATGAAAATCATATGTCACCGGATGACCATTATTCAGACTTAAAACGTATTATTGCCGCAGTTGGCGGAAAAGCAAGACGTATTACAG
>CAKRCJ010000155.1 GCA_934307185.1 uncultured Roseburia sp. | reverse complement strand
TTGCAAATGATAAGGTGTTCAATACGGTGGAGCTATTCTTTGACGGACTGATTGATAAGACGGAAGCAATCAACCGTTTACGTTATGAAAAACCGAATCTGCAAATTTGTTTTCGCACAGAGAAAGCATTGTCTCTGCTGCATTTTGAAGGGAGTGAAACACTATGACAGCAAATCCGATTTTGCTTCAGAAAAAATATAGCCGTGTTATCGAATGTTTTGCTAAACAGCAGGGACTTTCACTGGATGCGGCATTGAATTTCTTTTATCATTCCCAGGTCTATCAGCTGATCCGTGATGGTGTTTCTGATATGCACTGCATGAGCGATGCGTATTTGGCAGAGGAATTGAAACAAGAATATGAGGAGAAAGTGCCTGAAAATGCGGTAGTAAAGGAGAGAATAAAGTGAGACATAATAATTTTGATTCAATACTATCCGATATAGTTTAATGAAAATCTATAAGTATAAACCATAAGCCATTGTCGTAAAATGTGGTAAGAAAATCAGACGAATATATTTTTCCAAGAATTTGTCATAAAAATGTGGTCAAATCAAGAAAATTGAGTACGAAAGCAAGTGAAAAATCCATGTGAAGCCGGTAAAATCAAGGCTTCACAAATTCTTTGTAAAAAATTAGCACTCACCTCTTGACAGTGCTAACAATTCGTGCTATAACAAAATATGTAAAGAGAAACCAAGAGTATTTGATAAGAAAAAAGCAGATACTTAAAACTGACTAAAAGACGTTCCGGCCAGCAAGGTAGGAAGGTCTTTTCTTTCAATCAGAAGATTTTTTTTCTGATAGATAACAGTGAAAAACAAGAGGGAGGTAAGCATATGAACATTCAGAAATTTACTCAGAAATCAGTAGAAGCCATTAACGATTGTGAAAAGCTCGCCTATGAATATGGAAATCAGGAGATTGAGCAGGAGCATCTTTTAGTTGCCCTGTTACGTCAGGAGGACGGGCTGATTCCAAAATTAATAGAGAAAATGGAAATCCAGAAAGAGCATTTTGTGGATAACGCAGAGCGTCATTTGGCTGCGCGTGTAAAAGTATCCGGCGGACAGGTTTATGTCGGACAGGATTTGAATAAGGTACTTATTCATGCAGAGGATGAGGCAAAGGCGATGGGAGACGAATATGTTTCCGTTGAGCATTTGTTCTTATGCCTTATAAAATATCCAAATAAGGCAATGAAGGAAATCTTTAAAGAGTATGGAATTACGAGAGAAAGATTTTTACAGGCATTGTCAACGGTAAGGGGAAATCAGAGGGTAGTTTCTGATAACCCGGAAGCAACGTATGATACATTGGAAAAATACGGCTATGATATGGTAGAACGTGCGAGAAACCAGAAGCTTGACCCGGTCATCGGACGTGATGCAGAAATCCGTAATGTGGTTCGTATTCTTTCCAGAAAAACGAAAAATAATCCGGTTTTAATCGGTGAACCGGGTGTAGGTAAAACAGCCGTTGTCGAAGGACTGGCACAGCGGATCGTCCGTGGTGATGTCCCGGAAGGCTTGAAGGATAAAAAATTATTTGCACTGGATATGGGTGCGCTTGTTGCAGGTGCGAAGTATCGTGGTGAGTTTGAGGAGCGTTTAAAAGCGGTTCTTGATGATATTAAAAATTCTGATGGACAGATTATTCTGTTTATTGATGAGCTTCACACGATTGTCGGAGCAGGAAAAACAGATGGTGCAATGGATGCAGGCCAGTTGTTAAAACCAATGCTTGCCCGTGGTGAATTACATTGTATCGGTGCGACAACATTGGACGAATACCGTGAATATATTGAAAAAGATGCTGCATTGGAGCGCCGTTTTCAGCCGGTACAGGTAGATGAGCCGACCGTTGAGGATACGATTTCCATTCTCCGTGGCTTGAAAGAGCGTTACGAAGTATTCCACGGCGTAAAAATTACAGACTCTGCGTTAGTATCCGCAGCAGTGCTTTCAAACCGTTACATTTCTGACCGTTTCCTGCCGGATAAAGCAATTGATTTGGTGGATGAAGCCTGTGCATTGATTAAGACAGAGCTTGATTCCATGCCGACAGAACTCGATGAATTAAACCGTCGTGTCATGCAGATGGAAATTGAGGAGACTGCACTGAAAAAAGAGACTGACCGGTTAAGCCAGGAGCGTCTTGCCAATTTACAGAAAGAACTGGCAGAACTTCGTGATGAATTTAACACAAAGAAAGTCCAGTGGGAAAACGAAAAGAAATCCGTTGAAAAAGTACAGAAGCTTCGTGAAGAAATTGAGCAGGTCAAAAATGAAATCAAAACTGCCCAGCAGAATTATGATTTGGAAAAAGCAGCCGAGTTACAGTATGGAAAGCTTCCACAATTACAGAAGCAGTTAGAGATTGAGGAAGAGGAAGTAAAGAAACGCGATTTATCGTTGGTTCATGAGAATGTCAGCGAGGAAGAAATCGCACGTATTATTTCCAGATGGACCGGAATTCCGGTTGCAAAACTGACAGAAAGCGAGCGGAATAAGACATTACATTTGGACGAAGAGCTCCACAAACGTGTCATTGGTCAGGATGAAGGCGTTACAAAAGTAACAGAAGCAATTATCCGTTCCAAAGCAGGAATTAAAGACCCAAGCAAGCCAATCGGTTCGTTCCTTTTCTTAGGACCAACCGGTGTTGGTAAAACAGAACTTGCAAAGGCTTTGGCAGCCAGCCTGTTTGATGATGAGTCGAATATGGTGCGTCTTGATATGAGTGAATACATGGAGAAATATTCTGTGTCCCGTTTAATCGGAGCGCCTCCGGGATATGTCGGATATGATGAGGGTGGACAGCTTACGGAGGCAGTCCGTAGAAAACCGTATTCTGTTGTACTTTTCGATGAGGTTGAGAAAGCACATCCTGACGTATTTAATGTACTGTTGCAGGTGCTTGATGACGGACGTATTACAGACTCTCAGGGAAGAACGGTGGACTTTAAAAATACCATCATCATTATGACTTCAAACCTTGGTTCTGCACATTTGTTAGAGGGCATCGATGAAAACGGAGATATCAACCCGGCATGTGAAGAGGCTGTTATGAATGAGCTCCGCGGACATTTCAGACCGGAGTTTTTGAACCGTCTTGATGAGATTATCATGTTTAAGCCTCTGACAAAAGACAATATTGGTAATATTATCCGTCTGTTAATGAACGATTTGAATAAACGTCTTGCTGACCGTGAGATTACAGTGGAACTTACGGACAGTGCAAAACAGTTTATTGTTGACAATGGATACGACCCGATTTACGGTGCAAGACCACTGAAACGTTTCTTACAGAAGCATGTGGAAACTTTATCCGCAAAACTTATTCTTGCAGATAAAGTCGGAGAAGGTGACACGATTTTAATTGATACCGAAGGCGATAAGCTTACCGCGAGGGTAAAAGAGAAATAAATTTTTCCAGCTTTTTCGACTGTGTTTCATAATCAGAAATTCCAAGGTCATAAAGCTTCTGTTCTAAAGCGGCGTCTTTGGAAAATGTGCCGAGCGGCAGATGCCTGCTCGGCGCAAAAATAAATGCCGTTCCTTCTTTTTCCAACTGATTTACAAGGTCAATCGATGACTGATAATTAATGTGGCGATTATCAATTCCTTCAATGGTTTTTGGATATTTATGCAGCATTCGTTTATAAATAGGACGGTGTGCTTCCGGCTGCTTTACAAAGTCTCTCGGATTGGACAAAATAACAACGACTTTGTCACAGCCATGGTTTAGTGCATGCTGCACTGGAATGGAGTCTGCCACACCTCCGTCATAGTAATAGTGGCTGTTGACTAAAACCGGACGGCAGAAGCCGGGCAGGGCACAGGTTGCCATAATGGTCCGGTAATCATCACGCACAATATCATATTTGGAAAAATAGGTCGCTTTTCCGGTCATGGCATCTGTGGCAGGCATATAAAATTCGGCAGGATTTTTCATAATGGCATCATAGTCAATCGGGTCGGCACCGTCTGAATTTGTCAGTGTCCCGTAAATATATTGCAGTCCGAAAAGGTTCCCGGTTTTTAGGAGACTTTGAATGCTTAAATATCTTGGGTCATCTAAATGCTCGGTATAAAAACGCAGGTTCCGCCCACGCTGCTTAGCAAGATAGGAAAGTGTATTGGCGGCTCCGGCAGAGACACCAATGCAGTAATCAAAATTAATATTATCATCTAAAAATTTATCTAAAATTCCGGCACTGTAGGCACATTTCATGCCGCCGCCTTCTACTACAAGTCCGAGTTTCATTTTCATTTAACCTCTTTTTTATTATAAAGATTATAACTTAGTGGATGTCAAAGTGTAAAACATCTTTTGCCCCTGATATTATAAAGAAATAAAATTTTCTGCTGTTAAAAGTTTATCATACTTTTTTTCGTGTAAATATACAGAATAGCAGGAAATGTATAAGAAAAAAGAACTCGACATAAAAACACTGAAATGATATAATTTTTACCAAAGCATTTTTATTCTAAATAGAGTAATTTGTTTCGAACAATTACTCTGAATCTTAATTGGCAGCGGCCATTATTTCTTAAATCAGATTTGAACCTGTTTTTACACAGTTTCATCAAGGAAGTTTCAATGCTTTTACAATCACATTTTTTGAGCGGAGAGAATTTGTTGGATGAAACGAGTTCTCTCAAACAGAATAGAGGAGGACAGTAAATGGGGGCAAAGGACATTAAGGCGAAAGAATATCTTTCAGACAATTGCAGATTTGCGGATTTATGCTATTATTGGGGTAGAAAATCAGACGGACATTCATTATGCAATGCCGGTGCGCTGTATGATTTATGATGCATTAAATTACGGAAAACAGGTAAGAGAAGCTGCGAAAAAGCATAAGAAAAAGAAAGATTTAATTTACAGTGAAGAATTTTTATCAGGTTTTACAAAGGAAGATAAACTGACACCGGTGATTACGATGACATTGTACTGGGGGGCAGAAAAATGGAAAGCACCACGCAGTATTTATGAAATGTTTCCTGAAATAGGACAGGATATTTTAAAATATGTATCAGATTATAAACTGAATTTAATTATTCCAGAGGAGATAACGGATTTTGATAAATTTAAGACTTCATTGGGAGCTGGAAGCTGTAAAAACAATTAATATGTTTGCAAAACTTAATCTGGAAATAAATCAGAAGGAGGATAAGAATATGGATTTGTGTAAAGCATGGGCGGACCATAAGGAATCCGGAATAAAGGAAGGGGAACTGCTAAAATTAATAGAACTTGTAATGAAGAAAATGAAAAAAGGAAACACATCGGAGCAGATTGCGGAAATGTTAGAAGAATCCCCGGAAACAGTTAAAAATATTTGTAATTATATCGAACAGGAAAGTTTAGAAGGTGATGCAAAGAAAATTTGTCATGCGATATTACAACAACAATAAATCGTCCCCTTGCGTGTTTTCCTATAAAATTATATAATAAAGCACAGGTGTATGCTGTCAGTTATTCAATTTGTCGGCGGTTATCAAAAGAGAGTAAAAGATAACAGGAAGCAGACAGCAGAAGAAAGATTGAGAAATTAAGGAGATATTTTTAATTATGGAAAATAAGAAACCAAAAATTATTTTAACAGGTGACAGACCAACCGGGAAGCTTCATGTAGGTCACTATGTTGGTTCATTAAAAAGAAGAGTAGAGTTACAGAATTCAGGGGAATTTGATAAGATTTTTATTATGATTGCGGATGCACAGGCGTTAACAGATAATGCAGATAATCCGGCAAAAATCCGTGATAATATTATGCAGGTAGCGTTAGATTATTTATCGGTAGGAATTGACCCGGCAAAATCTAATATTTTTATCCAGTCCCATGTGGCAGAATTGACAGAACTTACCTTTTA
>CAKRCJ010000154.1 GCA_934307185.1 uncultured Roseburia sp. | reverse complement strand
TCTGTTCTAATTCTGCATTAGCAGTTTTTAATGCTACATCAGCTTGTTTCTTAGCATCCTGTGCAGTAGTAACCGCATTCTTAGCATCTTCAAGTGCGTTATTAGCTGCTTGTTCAGCTTCAACCAAAGTCTGTAAAGCATTGGTCTGAGCAGTCAAATTATCCTGTGCTTTTTGAGCTTCACTTCTTAAATCAGCAATACTCTTTTCTTGTGCTTTAACAGCATCTTCATGAGCTTTAATTGCATCTTCATTTTTCTTTTTAGCTTCATCTAAAGCAGTCTTTGCCGCACTTAAAGCATTATCAGCATTATCTTTATCCTGTATTGCTTCTGTCAAAGCCTGTTCAGCATTTGTTTTAGCAATATCTTTTTCAGTTAATGCATTCCTAGCATTTGCTTCTTGGTTTGCCTTATCCTCAAAATTTGCTTGTGCAGAATCAGCTGCTGTCTGAGCACTATCAAATCTTGCCTGAGCATTACCCTGTTCATTTTCAGCTGAAGTCAATTCGCCTTTAGCTGTTTCTTTATCTGCATTAGCTTTTGTAAGATTAGCATCTGCATTAGGATTAGCATCTTTTAATTTATCAGCATCTGCTTTTGCAGAATCCTTATTTGTTTCAGCTTCATTCTTAGCCTCTTCAGCATTAGCTTTATCAGCTTCAGCCTGCTGTCTTTCAACTACAGCATTGTTCTTGTCTGTTAATGCGTTGTTATAAGCGCCATTAGCTGTATCATAAGCAGACTGAGCTTTTGCAAGATTAGTCTCTGCATCAGCTAAATCCTGAGTTTTCTGAGATAATGCTTTTCCAGCACTCACAGCTCTGTCTTCAGCTTCTGCAGCTTCAGCTTCAGCGGTAGTAATACCTTCTTCGCTAACTTCAGGGTCTGCCTTCAGTTCTTCTAAGCGTGCCTTCTTTGTTGCTAAATCAGCATTAGCATCTTCTAAATCCTTCTGAGCTGTTTCCAGTCTGGATGTAGCCAGAGTCTTATCAGCCTGTGCCTGTTCTAATTCTTTTGTAGCCTGTTCAAGGGTAGTCTTTGCATCCTGTAAATCACTCTCAGTATCTGCAAAAACCGTCTGAATTGATGGTGCAACTGCACCTGTTACGACCATAGTTGCGATAGCAGTTTTTTTGATCGTAGACTTAAATAAATTTTCTTTTCTTGTCATAGCTTTCCTTTTAAAAAACTCCCTTTTAATACACCTTTATTATATCATATTTCAAAGTATAAATCTCCAAAAAAGCCTTTATTCATCGTGTTTTTGGTAATTTATATGTCATAAATATGGTGAAATTGTTGCTGGGAGATTTTTCCTTTGTTTACCCTCTTAACGCCTTTTTATTATGACCTTTATTGCACTCGTAATCAACCTGATTTTGTTATTTTCCTCGTCTAATTTATTACTGAAAACACATAACCAGATAGCATGGGTCAGAGCCATGAATAACATCTGCAACCGTGCGGAGGAGATCATTAACACAGAATTGATATTCACATAACAACTTTATAAACATCTATATACAGCATGTGAGCGACCAACAATAAAAAGTTGGTTGCTCACAGTGTGCTTGTTATTCAGCTATTATTTGATACAACTGCTTTCGTTGCTTCAATCCTTCTATCTGCATACGTAGATACTTCTGTCATTACAATTTTATGAACGGCGGAAATAATAGTTTCCATTATTTCATAATCCGGCTGACCATTTTTGACTGGTAGCATAATATCAAGATTATCAGCGTCTTTTGCATAAAAATTTCTGCCGTAATCAAACTGACCATTGTGTGATGATTTATGAATTGCTGCTGTAACGAATAGGGCTGCTTTTGATGGCAATTTTTCTGTATGAACAACTGCCACATGATCATCTCCACCGTATTCATAATTTCTGTATTTCGCAGAACCAAACATATCAATGGTTGTTGTATTTGGAGAGAAAACATGAACCTTATTTGCAATAAAGTCAGAAACACCTTCATTAGCTTCACCAGCTGTGACGAACGGTAATTTACCCGCTATTCTGTCTGCACTTTTCAATCGTTTTCCTCGTGTAGATTTTCCAAACAGTTCTTCCAAATTAAATTTTCTCCAATGCAACGCATCATAATTTACCAAAGCATGTTCCTCTTGGAGGGACAGATGCGTATCTCTTAGTCCAGTGACTGAAAGATACGCTTCCAACTCAGCAACACGCTGAGCTTCCAACTCAGCAACACGCTGAGCTTCCAACTCAGCAATCACCTCGTCCATTAACGAAAAGTTAATTTTATTGTCTATCTTTGGCAATTGAATGTGTTTTTTCTTAACAACATTCCATCCTCCCAGTTTATTCTTGTAAGAATAAATAGGTAAATCGGTAACTTTGTTAATGCACATCACCATAAAGAGATATTGTCTGTGAGAAAGCTGCGTTTCATGGGATTTCCATCGGATAGCATACGCATCGGACAAAACTGTAAACTCTCTTGATTGGTAATAGGCACGATATACATCGCTGTTGGACGGAATTGATATTACATCTTTCAAGATGGTCGAGCCTTCTCTTGGTACATAATAGTTCAGCCCTTGGTTATAAAAACTCGAAGTCAAACAAGGCAATGTGTATTCACCTGTTGACCGCTTAGGAAGATCATCTGCTTTATATGGCAATTTGTTTGTTTGAATTTTTTCAAAAAGATCGCCTATTTTGTATTCGCCCCACTCAACGTTCTCCAGCTTCTCGCTGAGTGAGGCACTTATTTTCCCAGACTGTTATCTCCATAATCCTGATTTTTCAGCAGATTTGAAACCTCCCACGCAAGATAATCACTTACTGTCTTTTTGAAATCATCCAAAGTAGGCTTTGCATCAATAGGCGCTGTTTGATTCCAGTCTGCACCGTTTTCCGGATCAATTGTACCCTCATAATACTCTTTTTCGGAGAAAAGGCACAATTTACTTTTCCCGAAACGTACTAAATCAACAACCTCTTGATAGCGCTCTTTTGCATGATCAGTATCTCTCAAGTTGTTGCTTGCCTTTTTGCGATTAGAACGTGTATAACCATCATTAGAAAAGTCGATAAATTTAACAACATCATCCTTTTGATGTGCTTCACCAACTCTGAAAACATATATATTTGTTTGTACGCTTGATTTTCCTATAAATAAATCTATAGGCATTTTTATACTTGCCAGCAATGTACTATGTTTCAGTATTCTCTTATTATAGTCGACAGCCTTTCCAGAACCTGCTGAATTTTGAATAATGATTGCAGCATAGCCGTGGTGCATCATCGACAATGCTTTTTCTACAAAATTCATTCCATTTCCTGGTGCAGAGTATGGCGGATTTAAAACAAAGGCGTCCGCAGGGAACTTGTCATCGGTTTTGCCAAAACCATAGTTACCGTTAAAGTCTGTCAGCGAGTCTTTGTTCAGAATATTCGAGCTACCATCTCCCATAAGAATCATATTTAGGATAGCAAGCATATAAACACTGGAAAGTAACTCTATTCCCAATAACTGCGTTGCTTTGATCTCTGCAGCTTTTTTCTGATACTCATCAGGAGACTTAATGTTTTCTTTTGCTTCATTAAGCATTTCGTTCATAGCCGCTACAAGCAGACCTGCCGAACCAGTTGCAAAGTCCCATACATAAGAATCTTTGTTAACCCTTGCTAATTTGACCAGCAACTTTGCAACATAGGATGGCGTAAGGACAACATCATTTAGCTTGTCTTGTGAAAAGCCTAACCATCCGTACATCTCATTGAACAACTTACCTGTAAAATCAGTAGTCAATCCAATTTTATAGTAAATGCCTAAATCATCTACTATTTTAGTAAACACTCGCTTTAATTGGCTCTCACCATTTTCTACACGATTGATATTATCTGTAGTCAGCGTATTCTGTAATGCTCGGACAATGAGGTCTTTCTTCTCTCTGGGCAACTGTTTTTCATTCAAAAAAGCCTTGATTTTTCTTACCAGAATATCGCCATCGGTATTTCCTTCTTCCAACGAGGATTTAAGCTCAGATTTTTCCAGAGGAGCTACTTTCCCCGGAATACCCAGCGTGGCAATTATGGATGCTGCCACAAGATATACACGATCATTTTCGCCTAATCCTTTTTCGTTTTGGTATATGTCATTATTCAGTCTTACCAAGCTGGCATCAATTTCTCGCTCTCTTTGCTCTTTTAACTTATCAATTTCCTCTTGAGAAAGCTGCAACCTTTTTACTTTTTCAATAAAGCTATCGAAGTTCTCTTTTTTGAGGAACGAAAAATCAGTATAATCATCAATTTTCTGACCAACGCCAAAATTGCTTTTAGAAACATAGTAAACACCAATAAAATACTGAAGATTACCAGCTTCATCCTTATAACCAGTCATACCAATCGCAATGATATCCGTATAACTGGTATGATGGAGCAATGCATTGGCATAATGGACAGCACCATTCACAGCATAAGAATTTATGTTCTTAAAATTCGGTTCGTTTTTGGCAGTTTTATTATCAACCTGACCGTCAACATTGAGTTTAACGAGTTTGTCTTTATAACCTTTGTACTCTATCAGAACGGGATAGAAACTCATAGTTTTATCCTGAAGCAAAAGTTTGCAGTCAGGTCTGTTCCCTCCAACGCCGCCGTTTTTTGAAAAATAGTCGTTAAGAGCTGTATCAATTTCTGTGTTCAAAGATTCCTGCTCTAGCTTATAATTTAATTTATATGCTCTAAGCCAACCATTTGCTAAATCTGCAATATTTGGCTCTACTGATTTAATACTTGTTTTTGTTGCCATTATTCTTTTACCTCAACTTTCTGATGCTCCTGTAACCACATACGGATCAACGCAGAAACTGTAACATCTTTATCCAGTGCAATCTGCTTTAGAGCCTTGCGTTCTTCTTTAGTCATAGTAATCGTAAGATTTACCATATTTCTTTCAGCCATAATCATATACCTCATAACACATTTACTTGTGTATCTGTGTTTCAGCGTAACATAAGCATTCTTAAAAATCAATCTATCCATTGTGCTGAAAAATCATGTCGCATAGTCTAATGTTTTCTCGTTTTACAAATTGGTAAATAGCTTCCAATTTATGTTTCAAGCCATATCGTATTTCATCCGCATAATCATTATCTATTATCAGATGATGTTGGAGCAAAGCAGCAAATAATTCAGATGATGTAGCCTTTTTGTAGCCAGAAAAGAAAAAAATCCCGAAAGACCTGTAATATCAAGGTTTTTCGGGATTCAAAAGCATAATTTAATTTATTCCTACTCAATAAAGTGTTGCTTCTTCAAAGAAGAAAGTGTGATTCCTAATACAATCAGTAATACACCAGCGAAGATGTATGGTGAAGATCCACTTCCACCTGTCTGTAACACATCTAAGGTTGCCTTGGCATCCGTGATTGTAAATGTCTGGATTGTATTGTTCTGGTCTTCCAGTAAGACCTCTACAAGAGAAGCATTGAGCTTATAACCTGCTGGTGCTTTTGTTTCCTGAATGTAGTATTTCTTTGTTCCTACTTCAGACTGACCATCGAAGGTTGCTCTTGTTGGAAGTTTTTTGAAGGACACTGTACCATCTGCACCTGTTTCACCTTCGTATGCCACCGCTTTATCGGAGTCATAATCAGAAGTACCAGGTTGGATAAATTCGCCAGTCGTTTTATTATAACGAGCTTCAACTATATCCCCTTCTGTTGTTTTTATAAACAGCTTGAATCCAGCACCTTTCAATACATTTCCGTCTTTATCAGTTTTCTTAACCTTTAATTCAGCTGTATTTGATGGTTCTACAACTTCACTAATAAAATCAAGATTGTCTTGTGGTTCAGTTGGTACGGTAAATGTCGTTGATACTTTCTGATATCCTTCAGGAG
>CAKRCJ010000153.1 GCA_934307185.1 uncultured Roseburia sp. | reverse complement strand
AATGTACACAGGATGGACTGGTACGTTACTATTCTGAAATTGCAGAGTGTACAAAGTTACCGATCATCATGTATAATGTACCTGGAAGAACCGGATGTAATATTCTTCCGGAAACAGCAGCTAAGATTTATAAAGAAGTTGAGAATGTCGTTGCAATCAAAGAGGCTACAGGAAGTGTTGCACAGGCTTCGGAATTAATGTATTTAACCGATGGAAAGATTGATTTATACTCCGGCGAGGACGGAATTGTTGTTCCGCTTCTGTCAATCGGGGCAATCGGTGTAATTTCGGTATGGTCAAATGTAGCGCCTGCAAAAGTCCACAACATGTGTCAGAGCTTTTTTGACGGGGATTTAAATACTGCAATGCTGCTTCAGAGAGAGGCACAGCCGCTTGTAAGCGCATTGTTTAAGGAAGTAAACCCAATTCCTGTGAAAAAAGCATTAAATCTGATGGGAAAAGAGGTCGGACCACTTCGTTCCCCACTCACAGAGATGACAGAGCAGAATACAGCAGTTTTAGCAGATGCGATGAAAAAATACGGCATTTTAAATTAATTTAAAAAGAAGGGAGCTGCCTGTGCGGCTCCCTCTTACATTTTAAAAAGAGAAAAAACGAAAATACGAAAGGCAGGATTTAAAAATTATGGTTAGAGCAATTATGCATGGATGCAATGGAAAAATGGGACAGACAATCACTACGATGTGCAAAGAGGACGCAGAGATTGAGATTGTTGCAGGGATTGATTTATATGATGGGATAAAAAATGATTATCCGGTTTTTAAAAACATTTCCCTCTGTGATGTGAAGGCAGATGTTATCATTGACTTTTCCAATGCAAAAGCAGTGGACGACCTTTTAGTGTACAGTGCAGAAAAAAATGTTCCGGTTGTATTATGCACAACAGGGCTTTCAGAGGCACAGCTTGAGGAGGCAAAAAAGGTCAGTGAAAAGACAGCTGTTTTAAAATCAGCAAACATGTCACTTGGAATTAATATGTTAATGGAGTTACTGAAAAAAGCAGCCTTAACACTTGCTCCGGCAGGCTTTGATATGGAGATTGTAGAAAAACACCATAATCAGAAATTAGATGCACCAAGCGGAACCGCACTTGCACTTGCTGACTCTATGAACGAGGCGTTAGAGAACAAGTATGAATACACCTATGACCGCAGCAAAGAGCGTAAAAAGAGAGACAAATATGAGATTGGAATTTCTGCTGTCCGCGGAGGAAATATTGTCGGAGAGCATGAAGTGATTTTTGCAGGACAGGATGAAGTCATTGAGTTTAAGCATACGGCTTATTCCAAAGCTGTTTTTGCAAAGGGTGCTGTGCAGGCTGCAAAGTTTTTGGCAGGAAAACCGGCAGGCTTTTATGATATGAGTGATGTGATTAAAGAATACTAGGAAAAAACAGGATGGTGACAAATGCAGCAGAATGAGCTTCGTTATTTAAAAAGTCTTGCAAAACAATATCCGACCGTTGCATCAGCAGCAACGGAAATCATTAATTTACAGGCAATCTTAAGCCTGCCAAAGGGAACCGAACATTTTATTACGGATATTCATGGGGAGTATGACCAGTTTGAGCATGTGATAAAAAATGGTTCCGGGGCAATCAAGCGTAAAATTGAGGATGAATTTTCCAATGCCATCAGTCAGGCAGAGAAGAAAGCAATTGCCACGCTGATTTATTATCCGGAACAGAAGATGGAACAGGTTTTAAAAACGGAGGAGAATATCGAGGACTGGTACAAAGTGACACTTTACCGGCTAATCCGTGTGTGCAAAAGCGCATCGTCCAAATATACGCGTTCAAAAGTCAGAAAAGCTCTGCCAAAGGATTTTGCTTATGTCATAGAAGAACTTTTAACAGGCAGACCGGATGTTTCGGACCAGGAAGCCTATTATAATGAAATCATTAATTCTGTCATAAGAACAGGCCGTGCGGCAGAGCTTATCGTTGCCTTCTGTAATTTAATCAGGCGGCTGGTCGTAGACCATCTGCATGTGGTCGGTGATATTTTTGACAGAGGTCCGTATCCGAATCTTGTCATGGATACATTAATGTCACATCATTCGGTTGATATCCAGTGGGGAAATCATGATGTTTCGTGGATGGGAGCAGCCGCAGGAAATGCTGCATTAATCTGTAATGTGATAAGAATTTCTGCAAAATACGGAAACTTAAATTTATTAGAAGACGGATATGGAATTAATCTTGTGCCACTGGCAAGACTTGCCATGAACCGGTATGACAAGGATCCTTGCAGTTGTTTTAAATTAGACTACAGGGAAGACGAATATGACGTCAGAGATGCCATGTTAGACGAAAAAATGCATAAAGCCATTACAATCATGCAGTTTAAATTAGAAGGACAGTTAATAAAAGAGCATCCGGAGTTTCAGATGGATGACAGACTGCTTCTCGATAAGATAAATATTGAGGAGGGAACGGTGATTGTTTACGGAAAAGAATATAAGCTGAAAGATACGAATTTCCCGACAATTGACTGGGAGCATCCATATGAGCTTTCCCCGGATGAAGCGGATGTAATGGAGCGGCTTACGACAGCTTTTTTAAACTGTGAAAAGCTACAGAAGCAGGTACGTTTTCTGTTTACAAAAGGAAGCATGTATAATGTATACAATGGCAATCTTTTATATCATGGCTGTGTTCCGATGAATGCAGATGGAACTTTTACCAAAGTAAATGTCTATGGAAAAGAATATGCAGGAAAAGAGCTGTATGATGTGTTAGAAAGCTATGCAAGGAAAGGTTACTATTCCATTGACCCGGAGGAAAAGAAAAAGGGAGTCGATATTCTCTGGTTTATCTGGGAAAATAAAAATTCCCCGGTTTTTGGAAAAGAAAAGATGACAACCTTTGAGCGTTATTTTATTGCCGATAAGACAACGCATACGGAACCGAAAAATCCATATTATGTCCTGTTGGAAAAAGAAGAAGTTGTAAATGCCATACTTTCGGAATTTGGTCTATATGGAGAAGAAGCGCATATTATTAATGGACACATCCCGATTGAAGCGAAAAAAGGAGAGTCCCCGGTAAAATGCAACGGAAAGCTTTTAATTATTGATGGTGGTTTTTCCAAGGCATATCAGCCGAAAACCGGAATTGCAGGATATACGTTAATTTACAATTCTTACGGACTGGTATTAGCGGCACATGAACCATTCGAGTCAGTAGAAAAGGCAGTTTCCGATGGAACGGATATCGTTTCCCATACGATTTTAGTCCAGCATGTGGTAAAACGTAAGACGGTTGCAGACACGGATAACGGAAAAGTGATGCGGGACAATATCAAAGATTTGGAAGCACTTCTTGTTGCATACAGGGAAGGAACAATTGTAGAAAATATATAAAAGTGCTATAATAAAACTATATTTTTCAGTTATTTTGTAAAATGTCTGGAAAAAACAAAAGAAAATGTGAGAGGAAAGATTTTTATGAAAAGAAGGACTTGGATTTTAGCTGTTTTGCTCAGCGTATGTATGCTATTTGGAGGAACCGTAACAACAGAAGCAGCGAAGACATCTGCAAAGACGGCTGCATACCAGGCAGTTTTTGATGCGGACTATTATTATAATACCTATCCGGATTTGCAGACTGCAATCGGATATGATGCACAGAAGCTGTTTGAACATTTTGTGACAAATGGAATTAAAGAGGGAAGAAGCGGCTGCGCAGATTTTAATGTACAGGTTTATAAGACAAATTATCCTGACTTACAGGCAGCGTTCGGAAACGATTTGGCTTCTTACTGCACACACTATGTAACCTATGGTGCAAAAGAAGGCAGAAATGCCACAAGTCTGATTGCAGCGGCAGGTACCACGCAGAATAGTGTTGTGAAAGCTACGTGCACAACAACATTTGACCCGAAAGCATCAAGAGCAAATAATATAGCAGTTTCAGCAGCAAGAATTAACGGCGTTGTACTTAAGCCGGGAGAAACGTTTTCTTTCAGTAAGACCGTATTGCCAAGAACAACAGAGAACGGATATGTGGAAGCACCAATTTATATCAGTGGAAAACATGGTGTTGGAATTGGCGGAGGAATTTGTCAGGTATCCTCTACCTTATATTCTGCATTGTTAGATGCAGGAATTCCGGCAACCGAGAGATATCCGCATTCTCTTCCGGTCGCTTATGTGCCGGCAGGCAGAGATGCAACAATTTCAGGTACGGCAAAGGATTTGAAATTTGTAAATACATTAAATACACCGTTACAGATTTCTGCTGCAGTAGACATGGAGAATGGAACAGTGACGGTAACGCTTATTCAGCAGTTATAATCAGGACAATGGGGTGATGACATATGTCAGAAGAGACAGTTTCATTAATGATATTGGGGGAGAAAAAAGAATATCCAAAGGGAACAAGTTTTCTTAAAATTGCACAGGATTATCAGACACAGTTTGAAGATGATATTGTACTTGCATTATATAATAACCGTCTGCGGGAGCTTAATAAAAAAGCAGCAGCGGACGGAAACATCGAATTTATAACGACCGCAGACAAGACAGGACGAAAAGCGTACAGAAGAAGCGTTACGCTTTTAATGCAGAAGGCTGTTTATAATCTGTGGGGAAAAGAAAAAATTGGTGTACGTGTAAAGTATTCCATTGGACAGGGCTACTACTGTGAACTCGTAAAAACAGAAGCAGAGGAAGAAAGTGTTGTAAAAACAACAGAAAAAGATGCTCTGGACATAAAAAATGAAATGTACCGCATGGTGGTAGCTGATATTGACATCCAGAAAAAAAGTGTGAATACAGATGATGCTATTGCGTTGTTTCATGAACTTGGAATGAAGGACAAAGAGAAACTGTTTCGTTACCGGAGAAGTTCAAGGGTAAATATCTATGAATTAGACCATTACATGGATTACTTCTATGGTTTTATGGTACCATCAACAGGATATTTAAGATATTATGATGTGATGGTATATGAAGATGGATTTATGCTGTTATTCCCGGATAAGAATACGAAAGAGGTGGCAGAGTTTGTTCCGGCACAGAAGCTGTTTCACACATTAAAAACCTCAAGAAACTGGGGAAAAATGTTAGAGATTGATACGATTGGAGCATTAAATGATGCGATTGCTGCCGGTAAGACACAGCAGATGATATTGACACAGGAAGCATTATTTGAAGAGCGTATCGGACTTTTGGCACAGCAGATTGTCTCGGCAAAGGATAAAAAGTTTATTATGATTGCGGGACCGTCATCTTCCGGTAAGACAACTTTTTCACACAGATTGTCCATCCAGCTTGCAGCAAAAGGTTTAAATCCTCATCCGTTTCCGTTAGATGATTATTATATCAATCGTGATATCTGTCCAAGGGATGAGAACGGGGAACTGGATTTGGAATGTTTAGGTGCTTTGGATGTAGAGCTGTTTAATCATGACATGAATGAACTTCTTGCAGGAAAAACAGTAAATCTTCCTATTTTTAATTTTAAAACCGGAAGAAGAGAGTATAAAGACAAATACATGACGCTTGAAAAAGATGATGTTTTAGTAATCGAAGGAATTCATGGACTTAACGATAAACTTTCCTATTCCTTACCGGTAGAAAGCAAGTTTAAAATTTATATCAGTGCTTTAACGCAGTTAAATATTGATGAGCATAACTGTCTGCCGACGACGGACGGAAGAATGATAAGAAGAATTGTCCGTGATGCCAGAACAAGAGGAACCTCAGCAAAAGAGACCATTGCGATGTGGGACTCTGTGCGCAGAGGCGAGGAAAAAAATATTTTCCCATTCCAGGAGGGTGCGGATGTGATGTTTAATTCCGCATTGATTTATGAACTTGCTGTTTTAAAAATGTATGCAGAACCGTTACTTTTTGCAATCGATAAAGACTGC
>CAKRCJ010000152.1 GCA_934307185.1 uncultured Roseburia sp. | reverse complement strand
ATATATGGAAATGTATTTACAAGGATGATGCCAGTGGCTACAAGTGTAGATGCGGAAATATGTTTATAACATCTTTTGAAGAATTTGATAAATATTGTAACTTCCTATTCACTGTATTAAGAAAAATGCGGGAAATGTTAGGTGAGGATTATTACAATTCTGATAAAAATATGAGAAGATATTGCGCCTATATGGGCGAAAGATTGTTAGCAGTTTATTTAATATCGAATGATTGCGATGTTTTAGATGTGGATACCAGATATAGTAAATGGTACTTAAAGTATGTTAGGAAAATTAATAAAAAACTGAAGTTCAATAGAGACGGATTTATCTATTCAAAGTTAAAAAATAAATTTGGATATAAGTCATCATATAAATAATGCATGAGGATTTCATTAAATATCGTGATAATAACGAAATATAAAAACACAACTCTAGGTAGATAGGTAAAATGATGAATAAAATAAAAAAGGCAGATTTAATTTACTGTATTGCGTTTTCACTGTTTATCATATCAAGAATATTAAGCCATATGTCATATGAAATACCAATCAGTGTAAAATATGGAATGACTTTGACATCGACTTTAATTATTGTATTGAAAATTATTTTATATGATAAGATGTCTTTAAAAGAAATTCTTATTTATGGAATGGTTATTGCAATTGCAGTTATTTCAACGATACATTCAAAAGAGTATGAAATGTTATGTTCTACAATTTTTATTGTTGGAGCAAAAAAAGTACCATTTGATTATATTGCAAAGTCTTATGAGCTTATAGCATCAATGTTAATGGGAATTACAATTTTTTTGAGTGTCTTTGGATTGCTTAAGGAAAATTTGTATTATAGAGACGAAGTGGTAAGACGTACATTTGGATATTCGTATCCAACTGATTTTGTAGCAATGATTTTTTTCATATTGTTAGTGGATTGCTTTTTGTGCCTGACACATAAGAAAAAGCTAATGGCTAGAATAGTGGTGTATGCGTTAATAGCAATATTAACATTTATTTTTTGTTATGCTAGACTTGGAAGTCTTTTTATAGCATTATTAATTCCAACGTCTTTGATGGTCAAGTATTCTGATAAGTGGAAAAATATACAAATTGTTTGTTGGTTTGAAAAATATAGTTTGAGTATTTGTGCAGTTCTTTCTGTAATATTAGTGAATTTATATATCAAATATCCATCCAATATGATAATACGAGCGATGGACGTATTTTCATCATCTAGAATTACACTTACTGCGTGGGCAGTAGAGATGTTTGGTTATCCGCTGTGGGGAAAAGAAGTATATACAGAATATTTTGCTATGAATTACACACAGTGGTTTTTTATTGATAATTCATACTATGTTATGTTTATTCAGTATGGAATGATTTTTTCAATTGTGATGTTGACGCTCTTTACATTCAATAATAGAAAATTATTAATCAAAAATAATCATATTATTCCAATTGTATTTTCTTTGATTGCGCTCAATAGTATGATAGGACAGCAATTCTTTTTACTGGAATATAATATCTTTTTACTTACGTTAAGGGCTGATGTTTGAATATCAATGAGAGAGTGAAGTAAATGAATATACAAAGTAAATCATTAGGAAAAAACGCATTTTTAAATGGGTTTAAGAATGTGCTGAATTTATTATTTCCATTAGTAACTTTTCCATATGTTTCGAAAATTTTAAATGTTGAAGGAATTGGTCAATATAATTTTGCACAGGCGTCAGTAAGTTATTTTTCATTGATTGCGGGGTTGGGCATATCCTCTTACGCGATTCGGGAAGGTGCAAAATATAGGGAGCGAAAAAAAGATTTTGATATTTTTGCATCAGAAGTGCTGTTGTGTAATGTAATATCAACAATTATTGCATATGTTCTTTTAGCACTGTGTATGATTTTCGTGGACAAGTTAAAGACATATGCGGCTTTAATTTGGGTCTTTAGCATTCAAATCGCATTTATAACGATTGGAATAGAATGGATATATTCGATTTATGAGGAATATGAATATATAACTATTCGAAGTATTTTGTTTAAAATAGTTTCAATTATATTGATATTTGTCTTTGTCAGGGATAGTGGTGACACTATAAATTACGCAGCGATAACGGTATTCGCTTCTGTTGGCTCAAATGTATTGAATTTGATTCATTCTAGGAAATATTTCAAAATTGTAAAGGTACATATGAAAGATTGTACAAAGCATTTAAAACCGATATTTGTTATATTTGCTTCCAATATTGCGATAATGATTTATGTATATTCAGATACGACAATGCTTGGTTTTATGCAGACAGATTATGAGGTCGGAATATATGCTGTTTCAGTCAAAATTTATAATATTGTAAAAAATCTTTTGTCCTCAGTCTTGATTGTGTCAATCCCACGACTTTCAATGTATTATGGAAGTGGAAAAATAAAAGAATTTAAATATACAGCTCAAAAAGTGTATGATGCAATTACTGCGTTAGTAATGCCGGCTGTGATTGGCTTAATATGTGTTAGTAAGCAAGTTGTATTAGTTATATCAGGTGAAGCCTATATATCAGCAGAATCATCGTTACGCATTTTGTGTGTTGCACTATTTTTTTGTATTTATGGTTGGTTCTTTAGTCAATGTGTTCTGATGCCGGCGCAAAAAGAAAAAACAATTTTAGCTGCTACATGTGTAAGCGCAATTGTAAATATTACGCTGAATTTTTATTTGATACCTATATGGAAAGAAAATGCAGCAGCTTTTACAACAGTTGTAGCTGAATTTATTATGTTTTTTGTCTGCGTAATATATGGTTTGAAAATTACAAAAATTGAACTGTTAAATAGAAATATGCTTGGTGTCTTAACTGGCTGTGTTGGAATTATATGTGGATGCAAAGTGGTTTTATTATTTGACTTGAAACCAATCACACAGCTGGCAGGTGCAATTTTAGTATCAGGAATGATATATGGCCTAATACTTATTCTTTTTCGTAACAATATTATATATGGTTTTTTAAGAAAGGTGTGTCAAACGCATGAAAAATAAAATAATATTTTAATTCCATACTTTGGAAAATTAATAAATTAAAAAGAATTGTGAGAAAAAATGAATGAAAGAAGAGTTGGTAAGTATAATTATTCCTGCGTATAATGTTGATGAGTATTTGGAGGAGTGTGTACAGTCTCTGCTTTGCCAGACATATACAAACTATGAAATTATTATTATTGATGATGGCTCGACTGACCGGACATATACCATTGGAAAGCAGCTTGCATCTGAAAATACAAAAATAAAATTGTTTCATCAAGAAAATCAAGGCGTTAGTATGGCAAGAAATATCGGAATGCAGCGAGCGAATGGAGAGTACTATATTTTCGTTGATGCAGATGATGTAGTTATGCCGCGCTATATTGAAAATCTTGTTGCATGTACCCAAAAAGCGAACATGGGAATAATTGGATATACTTCGGAAAGAGAAAGACTTGCAACAGAGGTGAATTTAAACCCTGCATATGAAAGTGCAGCAGACATAACAGAAAACATATTGTGTGGAACAAACTATGATGGATATCTATGGAATAAAATATTTCAAAGAACCATGATAAAGAAATACAAGCTGGAGTTTAGAAGTAATATCGTAGTTTGGGAAGATATGCTGTTTGTACTGGAATATCTACAAAATTGTAATAAAATTGCGGTCTCAGATGCGAAATTGTATTACTATCGCTATAGAGAAGGAAGTGCGGTTAATAATACACGGATAGATAAATATCGTTCCAAATATGAGGTCATGGCAGAAATTAAAAGACTGAAATTTGCGTGCACGGACCAGAGCAAAAAGAAAGTTTCATTTCTGTATTTCGAAACAATGTTTAGTTATCTGAATCAGTGTTTTATCCGTGAAAGTAGTCTGAATAAAATCAATGAAATATTATCCGAAGTAGACATCATGGAGCTTTTAAAGCAAAAAAACATGAAGCTTTTTTTTAAGTTTTTATATCTTCAGACAAAAGTGAGACGAAAAGTGCTAACTTCCAATTGTAGGTACAACTAAACAAAAATCCGTTGTTATGTATCAATTGTTAAAAATCTTGAAAATAAGCCAAAAACCTTGGTTTTCCTTGACTTCCAAAACTGAGTAGCCCTAATGAAAATAAAATCAAAAAACAGCCCGTATTTATGCGGAATTTCTTGCAAAAATATGGGTTTTATGTATGTGAACTTCCACGATAATTAACTCCCGTTTCTTAACAACAGTGTTACACAACCACGGAAACGTTGATTTTAAGCCCAAATTCATCATTTTGTGTGGCCATATCAGCGCCGCAGCGGATTGTCCGACAAGATACTGTCTAAACGTAAAGAAGTTTACGAAGCTGCTAAAGCAGAGCATCCGGAACGCTGGAATGGACGTGCAACCCGTGACTGGAGTCTTCCGGATACTGTATATCTGAATCCGGATAAGGTACACGAACAATCTGAAGAAGCTGATGATCAGATGGCTGTTTCATAAAAATCTATTCATTCAAAATGATGGTGATCAGACCGGATTCTGTGCCTGACGTGATTGCCAATAAATGTGGATAATTTATTGATACTCACGTCAGGTACAGAACAATATCTGATAACCTAGAAGAACAAAAAATATATATTTTTACTGACAACTACCTTGACAATCAGCGGACATTAAAATTATTGAGTGATAACCACAAAAGTAGTTTACAAAATAAATAACTTATGGTATGATAGTTTAAGCTTATACGATGAAAGAGAGGATAAAATGATGAGTATAGATTGGATATCTGTAGGTATTAGTTTATTGGGTTCTTCGGTGGTAACATTGGTATTGTCAACATTTTTCTTTCAACCAATGCAAGATAGAAGGAAGTATATTTTTGATGAAAAAAAGATAGTATATGAATCTATAATTGTATTTGCACAGATTGTACTTTTTCCAGTTGAGGCGAAATTTTCTTTAAGTGTTGCCAGATATAATATACAAGAATTACCTGATAATGAAAACATAAATAACGCTATAAATGATTTGAAAATGACAATTCCTAAGGTGAAGTTGATTTCTAAAGATGATGGACTTGTAGATGAGATTGAGAAATTTATTCAGCTGAAAAATGAAGAACAATTTAATGTACTTATAAAGAGATTGAGAAGAGATTTGTATAGGTAAGAATAAGCACACTTATAATGATATTATACAAATTTCTGGTGTAACTTGAACAGTATCGAAGACAGGATTGAACAGCAGAAGCTGGTTGTTTCCAAAGCCAAGGACATGTATGAAGCAGAACTCGAGCAGATCAATCGACTGATGAAAAAACGTGATGAGCTACGTAATAAAGAGTTGCTTCAGGCTATCGAGCATAGCAATCGTTCATTTGAGGAAATCATGGACTTCCTTGGCACCGATGACTCCCAGAATTAAATCTAGAAGCAATCAAGAGTTAATTTTTCAGGAAGTTCACATATATACATCATGAATAAACTATAAAAGTCTCACATTCCTGCATCCATTACAGGAATGTGAGACTTTTTTACTGGTAGCATTAAAGTTCACCGTATTTGCGGATATATTCCTGAAGTTTTTTATCCTTTTCAGAGAGTTTATTGTCTTTCTCAGCCACTAAACTTTGCAACTCAACCACCTGATTATGCAGCTGCTCCACCATATATTTTTCCGTATTTCGGTCTAATTCCCTAAGCGCCTCTGAAAACATTGTAATCAACTCCTTTGGATTTTTACGAAATGAAATCAAATCATGGTAGCATGGAAGAAATTCAGGAAAATCATTGACAAACTCGACAATCTCATCCGGGTCGGATATGGTAAGGAATTTTAACCATGCGTCCTGTTCTGTAGTTATATTGTGAACTACAGAGCGGAAGGTGTCAAGGGAAATGAAGGAAAT
>CAKRCJ010000151.1 GCA_934307185.1 uncultured Roseburia sp. | reverse complement strand
GTTGGTATGAAGGCAGCTCCGGAACTGATGCCTACGGCAGAACAGCGTGAATATATTTACCACAGAATCCGTGAGGTCCGTGCAAAAGAAGGCGGAAAAGAAATTTTCGTTATGGACTTCCAGAATGATGGTGAGTTTGTTGGTGGATGTATCGCAGGTGGTAGAAACTACTGCCATATCAATCCAAAGGGTGATGTGGAGCCTTGTGTATTCATTCATTATTCCAGCGCAAACATTCGTGAAAAATCATTATTAGAGTGCTTAAAACAGCCATTATTTATGGCATACAGAGATGGTCAGCCATTCAATGAGAATATGTTAAGACCATGTCCAATGCTTGAAAATCCGGAACTGTTACAGAAGATGGTTCACGAGACCGGCGCACATTCAACAGATGTAGAAGAGGCTGAATCGGTAGAGCATTTATGTGGAAAATGTGAAGCTTATGCTTCTGAGTGGAAAGAAACTGCGGATAAATTGTGGGAAGCACATCCTTATCATCAGAAAGGATACACAAATTTCAAAAAGAGATAAGAGGCGAGTCCGATTAGTAAGAAGCAGAAAAATCTTTTTAAATGGATTTTTGTAATTGTTATAATAGGAGCAATTGTATATACTTTCAGGGACACGGCGGGGCCAATTCTTGAGCAGTTAAGAAAAACAGCACCGTCTGTCCTTCTTGGTATATGTGTTATGTCAGTGATTTACTGTCTTGTTGAAGCACTCATTACGACTGTTTTGGCAAAGCAGTATAATCCTGATTTTTGCTATCGATGGGGAATAGAGAATATGTTTTTCTGTTCCTTTTATCGTGTCGCGACTTTGGGAAGCGGTTCCGGGGTTGCGGCAATTATATATTTGAAGGAACACGGAGTGGACTATTCCAAAGGATTTGGAATGTACATGCTCCAGTATGCATTCCATAAAATCAGTATTGCAATTTATTCTGCGATTTTTTTCTTTGTGAGCTTTGGATATATGCGTGGACATTTTGGCGCATATACCTGGCTTTTGCTGGCAGGATATGCAATCACGATGGTGATTACGATTGCGCTGATACTATTTTGCTGCTCGGCGAAGTTTCACCGGCTGATATTTTCAATTTTGAATTTCTTTAATAAAAAAGGAAAGTTTGATGCGGTAGAGATGCAGTTAAGGGCGCAGTGCAGTGATTTAGAGGCAGCCTCAAAATATCTGCTGAAAAAGCATAAGATGGTGTTTGTTGTTATCTGTTTAAACATTATTAAGCTGTGTTTCTGGTATGGGATTCCATATCTGCTGTTTGCAGGAACAGGCGGCATTAATCTTGTCGAGACAATGGCAATTACGGCGCTTTCTGTAATGCTTGCGGCAGTAATTCCGACACCGGCGGGAATAGGTTCGACTGAATTTGTGTTTACCGGACTTTTCGCCGGCATTGTAGGGACAGGCATGGCAGGCTCCGCATCCTTGTTATACCGGTTTGCGACATTTGTTTTTCCATTTTTAATCGGAATAGTCGTGGTAATTATAAGAAGTGTCCGTGAAAAAAGAGCGTTGCAGGATTTGTAGAATAGAGGGATAGCATCCGCTTAAAGACAGGTGATTAAGTCAGTTGGCAGGACTGGTTTAATCACCTTTTTTATGGACTGGAAATTTTTGTTTTATTTTAATAAAACATTAAGCTTCACAAAATTGACAAATTTTTATGTAATGATAGAATATCGTTGTTACAGTTTATATAAGAACAATGTAAAATATTATGTGGAGTCAGCAAATGAAGATTGGTTTGAAATTTGAAAAAGGTAATATTATAAGACTTATTGTTGCACTTATTTTTGCAGCAGTGCTTTGTTATAATATTAAAATACCGGTTTATATTTTAATCGGATTTGGAGTGCTTTATTTTTTTATAAAGAGTCTTGTCATTGAATTGAATAAAAAATGGCTTCCGACTGTGTTCACGGTTGGAATGATTGCGGCAAGCAGTATTTTTACGACACATATGGTACAGTATTTACTGCTTGATGCAGAGCTTCGGGCAAAAATCTCGGACTCTAAGATGCAGTTAAATGTCTTATGTGTTCTTGTGTTTTACCTGGTAGTACAGGTATTTACAAAAAATGCAGGGCTTACGTGTATTATTTCCCATATTTCACTGCTGTCCTTTGCGGGTGTGAATTATTTTGTGTATTTATTCCGCGGAAACGAATTTATTTTCAGCGACCTGCGTTCGATTGCAACAGGACTTAGTGTGGCAGGAAATTATGAGTTTGTATTAGATGACAGGGCAGCTTATGTGGTGCTTATAACCACGCTTTATGTAGCTTTTGTGCGAAAAATACATGCGACTTACCGGAAAAGAGTGTATATGGCAGCAATCTGTATTTCCCTTGCCATTTTATGCTGTACATATATTGCAGGAAAAACAGACGGAGTTGTAACCGAGACATGGGAGCAGAAGGGAAGCTACCGGAATGGTTATATTTTAAACTTTATTTTAAGTATCAGGGACAGTTTTATTAAAGAGCCGGATGGCTATTCGGATAAAGTGATAAAGTCATTGGAAGAAACCTATACGGGTGAAGAGGAGCAGAGTTCGGAGAAAAAACCTACGATTATAGTAGTGATGAGCGAGTCTTATGCCGATCTTAATGTAGTAGGGCAGATTACAACAAACGAAGCGGTTGCACCGTATTTTAACTCAATTAAAGAAAATACAGTGAGAGGTTATGCATTATCTTCGGTATTTGGAGCAAAGACGCCAAATTCCGAGTGGGAATTTATGACGGGAAATTCCATGGCATTTCTGCCGAGTGGTTCTGTGGTATATCAGCAGTATATCAGTGATACGCCGACTTCAATTGTGTCTAATCTCAAAAATATCGGTTATACCTGTGTGGCAATGCACCCATATTATGAAACCGGCTGGAGCAGAAATGTTGTGTATCCGACGATGGGCTTTGATGAGATGCATTTCATTGACGACTTTGACCAGACAAAAATTTTGCGCGAGTATATTACAGACCAGGAATTTTATGAGAAAATCATAGAGCGCTACGAAAGCAAAAAGACAAATGAAGATTTATTTATTATGGGTATTTCCATGCAAAATCATGGTGGCTATACAGAGAAATATTCGAATTTTAATGAACAGATACGGACGCTTGGGGTAAGCTATAATGATGCAAACCAGTATTTATCATTAGTTCATGAGAGTGACAAAGCGTTAGAGTATTTAATCAGTTATTTTCAAAATGTGGATGACCCGGTAGAAATTGTCTTTTTCGGAGACCATCAGCCAAGCCTTAATTCGAACTTTTACAAGGGACTGAATGGAAAAGGTTTGTCCGGACTAACTGAGGATGAATTGGAGAATTTATATACTATTCCGTTTTTTATCTGGACAAATTATCAATCCGAGGAAAAAGAAATACCGATTACAAGTATTAATTATCTGTCAACACTTGCTTTGGAGAAAGCAGGAATTGCATTGCCGACATACAATCAGTTTTTGGCTGATATGATGGAAAAGATACCTGCAATTAATTCGAGGGGATATTATTCGGTATCCAATGGCTGCTTTTTACATCTGGATGAGGCAGCCGGAGAGGAAGCGGACTGGATTAACAAATATGAGATTTTACAGTACAATAATATGTTTGATAAAAAAGGGCAGAGTAAGCTGTTCTTTCCATATTTAGAATAAGGAGGAAAAAACGATGGAAATGGTAACACTTGGAAAAACAGGGATAACAGTAAATAAAAACGGCTTTGGAGCACTTCCAATCCAGCGTATCAGCACAGATGACGCGGTTGCACTTGCAAGAAGGGCATATGAAGCAGGAATTACTTTTTTTGATACAGCAAGATTTTATACAGACAGCGAGGAAAAGCTTGGTGAAGCATTCGACGGAATGCGGGAAAAGGTTTTTATCGCAACAAAGACAGCAGCACAGAACGCAGATGCTTTCTGGAAGGATTTAGAGGTTTCTTTACACAATTTAAGAACCGATTACATTGATATTTACCAGTTCCACAATCCGTCCTTCTGCCCGAAGCCGGGAGATGGTACAGGATTATACGAAGCAATGTTAGAGGCAAAAGCACAGGGGAAAATCCGTCATATCGGAATTACCAACCATAGACTTGCCGTGGCAAATGAAGCGATTGACTCCGGTTTGTACGAGACATTACAGTTCCCATTCTGCTATCTGGCGACAGAAAAAGACTTGGAGCTTGTGCGAAAATGTAAAGAGGCAGACATGGGCTTTATTGCGATGAAAGCTCTGTCGGGTGGACTGATTAATAACTCCAAAGCAGCCTATGCGTTTGAGGCACAGTATGAGAATGTACTTCCAATCTGGGGCGTACAGAGAAAATCCGAGTTAGAGGAGTTCATTTCCTATATTGAAAATCCACCGGTTATGACCGCTGAGATTGAGGAGCTGATTGCACATGACAGAAAAGAATTAAGCGGTGAATTCTGCCGTGGCTGCGGTTACTGTATGCCATGTCCGGCAGGCATTGAGATTAATAACTGTGCAAGAATGTCTCTGATGTTAAGAAGAGCACCGTCCGATGCGCAGCTTACACCGGAAATGCAGGCGAAAATGAAAAAGATTGAGAACTGCCTGCACTGCAATAAATGTAAGAGCAAATGTCCATATGGACTGGATACACCGGCTCTGCTTCAGAAAAATTATGAAGATTATAAGAGAGTGCTGGCAGGGGAAGTGAGTGTGAAGTAAGAGCGCTGCCTGCGAAGCGGGAAAATAAATCAAGGTTTGTAGTGCTTAAGAAAGAAGAATTGTAGGAGATATGTCATATGAAAAAGACAACTGTAGTTTTTGACCTGGATGGAACGTTATTAAATACATTAGAAGACCTCGCAGAGGCAGTAAATTATGCATTGAGAAAACAGGGAATGCCAGAGCGGACATTAGAGGAAGTGCGCAGATTTGTCGGAAACGGTGTGCGCCTTCTTATGATACGGGCAGTGCCGGACGGAGAGAACAATCCGCTTTTCGAGGAGACATTCGGTTTATTTAAAACTTATTATAGGGAACACTGCAACGATAATACAAAGCCGTATGACGGAATAATGGAACTCCTTTCTACATTAAAGGAAAAAGGATATGCAGTGGCAATCGTATCAAATAAAATTGATTTTGCGGTTAAAGAATTAAATGAACTTTATTTTAAGGGGATTGTACCGGTTGCAATCGGGGAAAAAGAAGGCATTCGCAGAAAGCCGGCACCGGATACAGTGTTTGAGGCATTAAAAGAACTCAGAAAGACGAAGGAAGAAGCCGTTTATGTCGGTGATTCTGATGTCGACATTGAGACAGCAAAAAATGCCGGTATGCCGTGCATTTCTGTTCTCTGGGGATTCCGTGATAAGGAATTTTTGGACGAGCATGGGGCAATGCATTATGCGAAAAATGCGGAAGATGTGCTGGGGCTTGTGGAGATGCTTTAAAACATAACTGGAGTGTAGGTAATGTAGTGCTGCAGATTTTGCGGCTATCGTTTTAGGGTAACGAACGGCAACAGGAAAGGAATTTTACAATTTATTTTTACACTACAAGAAAAGAAAACAGACCGGAGCAACTATTGCATTTCTATGCGCAGGACATTCCGATAAGCCTCTAAACAGAGTTTTCATGTTCAGCAATGGCTTCCATGAAAACTCAGAGTCTTATCTCCATAGCGCATAAAGAAATCAATATTTGCTCCAGTCTGTTTTCTTTTTCCGTAGTTTATTGATAAATTGTAAAATTCCTTTCCTGCTGCCGCAATTTATGTTGTGAGCGATAGCCACAAAATCTGCAAATCTACGTTATCTAAATCCAGTTTAATGAAATACAGCTGCCACCTCACTACCTGCCGGGATGGATTTGAAAAGACTTATCGCAAACCTGATTGGAATAAAAAACGCAGGGATGGCATGAAAATTCCTCTGCCCA
>CAKRCJ010000150.1 GCA_934307185.1 uncultured Roseburia sp. | reverse complement strand
GAAGGAGATAAGAAAACCCCTTCCCCTCATGAATGAGGGGTTAGGGGAGTTGAGAGTGTCGCAGACACTTTTTTATATTGAGATTATGCTGAAATAACAGGTGCTTTATGATACAATTGAAATACAGTTTGTGGGAAGGAGAACCGGTAGATGAATGAAGTTTCAAAAGTTGAAAATAATAATATTATGAGTAAATTTCAAAAAACAGAAAATATATTAAAGGATGTTCAGAATATTATCGAAGTATCCCAAAAGGAAGCATATGAACAGACCTGGAGTGTGCGTACTTTACAGCGAAATATAGATACACAATATTATTATCGTTTATTACAGTCTAAAGATAAAAAGGCGGTAGAGCAGGAGATGCAAATTATATTTGCCAACAGAAGAAGAACTGCGTGAAGAGATAGAAACGCAGAAAGCAATTTTTTATTTACAACAGAAAGAACAGGAAGAGAATGAGTAAATAAATCACATTCTACCAATATCTCCACACAGTAGATTGCTTTTTTCCCCTTCCGATGTTATGTATGAATAGGTGGCTGCCAAATCAATACATACGGAGGAAAATTATGGACCAGAAGAAGATAGGAAGGTTTATTGCAGAGCTCAGAAAAGAGAAAGGAATGACGCAGAAAAATCTGGCGGAGAAATTATTCATGACAGATAAAGCAGTGTCAAAATGGGAATGTGGTTACAGTATGCCGGATAATTCAGTCATGCTTAAGCTGTGTGAAATTTTTGAAATTTCGGTCAATGAGTTACTGTCTGGTGAACGGCTTTCCTCTGTGGACTATAATAAAAAAGCGGAGGAAAATATTATGACACTGATACAGGAAAACAATGACAGTAAAAAGAAAGGCAGACGCCAGTTTGTGATAAGTACGGCGGCTGTTATTTTACTGGCACTTTATTTTTACTGGTTTATAAACCGGATAACAGCAAACAGTCTGCGGATACTGGACTTTATTGATTTTATTGCATTAAATGTAGATTTTGTGCTTCCGGTTATAATGCTTCTTCTTGCCGGCAGGTTTGGGGATTTTCTGAATGTTTTTAAATTTAATGTGAAAAAGTGTGATAATCCAAAGGATTTGGAAAATGCAAAAAAAGCGGCAACCTTTGCTATCTGGGCAGTTATACTGGCAGGCGGTATCTGTTTTGATATTTATCTGGTGAGCTGGTTAGGATGCCTGGAAAATGCAGGATACTGGGGAAAAAATTTCAATAAAATCGTAACAGGACCGTTTTTAAGCTGGGTGGTTTCAGCAATTCTTCTGGTGTTGCGGGAGCGGTTAAAAGAAGATTAGCATTATTTATAACATTTTTAAATTACCCATTTGCATCTCCTGAAAATCTGCTATAATATAAAGTAATGAGCTGTGTCCAAAGCAGAGTGAGGTACAGCTCAATATTTGTGCATTAAACAAGTATAGGAATAAAATAGATACAGGAGATAAGCGTATGCAGGAAGATTTAAGAGCGGAACTTATTAAACAGTTTCCGTCAGAAGTAATTGAGACAAAGGACATGTCTGGAAAAGAATATTATGCCTGTCCGACATGTAAGAGAGCAATTGCAGTCGGCACAGAAAAATGTCAGGGCTGCGGTCAGAAGTTAAGCTGGGCTAATATACAGCATGAAATCCAGAAAAAAGGTGTAAAAAAGGCAAAGCTTGAATTTGATGTTCCTGCAGATTTTACAAATGAAGATTGTAGAAAATGTCCGTTATCTTACATCGGCAGAGCTGGGGATGAAAATATATATGAATGTCCGCTGCAGATGAGAGGAAGCTGCAAATTAGAACTTTCTTAAATAAAGGAGGCGTATCCTTATGGCATCAAAGTATTATGCAGTAAAAAAAGGTAAAGTACCGGGAATTTACCATAGCTGGGCAGAGTGTAAAAAAATGGTCGACGGTTTTTCGGGACCTGTTTACAAAAGCTTTAAGACACTCGAAGAAGCAGAAGATTTTATGGGAGAGAGCGGACTAGGGGAATTGCAGGCAAAAGAAGTGGAAAATGCTGTGCCGGATGTGCCGCCTTCCATTTATGCCTTTGTCGATGGTTCCTATAATGCCGCAACAAAAGTGTATGGTTACGGAGGATTTCTTGTCCATGATGGGGCAAGGGAAGTGCTTCAGGGTTCTGGCAGCGATGTGGAAATGGCAGCGATGCGCAATGTCTCCGGTGAAATTTTAGGAGCCATGGCAGCCGTAAAACGTGCAATTGAATTAAAGCTTCCGGAAGTAACTATCTATTATGATTACATGGGAATTGAGATGTGGGCAACCGGCACCTGGAAGCGCAACAAAGAAGGAACAATTGCTTACTACGATTACATGCAGTCGGTAAAAAATCAAATCAGGATTAAATTTGTGAAGGTTAAAGGCCATTCCGGTGTGGATGGTAATGAAGAAGCCGACCGTCTTGCAAAAGAAGCTGTCGGAAATTGAAATAAAGAACCTTGTTTTTGCATACAATAAAAGAAAAAAGGAAACAAACATGTTTTCTTCGATGCAGAACGAACAGATTATAAAAAATTTAAAAATGCGCTATCCATTTCTTTCGATTGGAGAAATCGGAAGGAGTGTCTTAGGGCGGAAGATTTATTATCTTTCCATAGGAACAGGAAAAAAACAGGTGTTTTACAGTGCAGCCTTTCATGCAAATGAATGGATCACAACACCTGTTCTTTTAAAATTTGCAGAAGATTATGCGAAGGCTTATGAGGAGAACGGAGTGCTTGGGGAGGCAAGGGCGAGGAGGCTTTATGAGGAATATCAGCTTTTTTTAGTCCCTATGGTAAATCCGGATGGGGTGGATTTGGTAAACGGCGTATTGGACCGCCCGGTTTATGTGGAGCAGGCAGAGCGGATTGCGGCAAATTACCCCGATATTCCGTTCCCGGACGGCTGGAAGGCAAATATTGACGGCATTGATTTAAACCTGCAGTTTCCGGCAGGCTGGGAACAGGCGCGTGAAACTAAATTTGCGCAGGGTTACACGTCACCGGCACCGAGAGACTATGTGGGAAGGGCACCGTTAACGGCCCCGGAGAGTGTGGCAGTCTATGAATTTACAAGAGAGCATGATTTCCAGCTCATATTAGCATATCACACGCAGGGGGAGACGATTTACTGGAAATATTTAGACTATAATCCTGTTAATTCGTATGAGATTGCACAGTATTTTGGCAGGGTAAGCGGTTATACGGTAGAGGAAACACCGACGGCTTCCGGCTATGCAGGCTACAAAGACTGGTTTATACAGGAATACGACAGACCGGGATATACGATTGAGGTCGGACGCGGCACAAATCCGCTTCCAATCGAACAGTTTTCGCAGATTTATCGTGATAATTTTGGAATTTTACTAGGAGGAATGACGCAGATTTAAGAGGGGTGTCGGAAACGGCATAATGGATTGTGAGACACCTTTTTACACCCTAATTCATTATGTCAACTGTGGCAGTTGTCAAAAATAATAACAAAAAAACAAATTCCGGGGAGTTTCATGGCAGATATGTAAAAAATACCGGAAATTAAAATAAAATGATTGTGGTTTTACCGGAAAGTACAGTATAATAAAAAAGTCGGTTTTATGTAAAATATGTGTAAAAAGTATGTAAACATAGTTTTTGCAGGCAAATATACGTTAGAATAGCGTAGTTAGGAGTACAGATGACAACATTTACAATTATTTTATCATTACTTAGCGGTGTGGCACTGTTTCTTTTCGGAATGTCCCTTATGGGAGACGGACTGAAAAAAGTGGCGGGAAACAAGTTGGAGTTAGTGCTGTATAAGCTTACCAGCACCCCGATAAAAGGTGTTTTACTTGGAACAGTGGTGACTGCGATTATCCAGTCATCCTCGGCAACCACCGTTATGGTCGTCGGTTTCGTAAATTCTGGTATGATGAAGGTAGCGCAGGCAATCGGTATTATTATGGGCGCCAATATCGGAACGAGTGTGACGGGCTGGATTTTGTGTCTGTCTTATATTGACGGCTCCAGTGGAATAGCACAGCTTTTATCCACAGCAACTATTTCCGCGATTGTTGCAATCATCGGTATTATTTTTAAAATGTTCGTGAAAAAGAACGGCTTTAAAAATGTTGGTGATATTATGCTTGGCTTTTCCATTTTAATGGTAGGAATGCAGACAATGAGTGGTGCGGTGGCACCGCTTAAGGATAATGAACATTTTGTCAGTGTTTTAACAATGTTTAAAAATCCGGCAGCAGGTATTCTGGCAGGTATTTTATTTACCGCAGTGCTGCAGAGTGCCTCTGCATCGGTCGGTATTTTACAGGCATTATCCATGAGTGGAACCATCACCTTTGCGGCTGCACTTCCAATTACAATGGGTATTGGTGTCGGAGCAGCCTGTCCGGTTTTGCTTTCTTCCATCGGAACAAATAAAAACGGAAAGAGAACAGCTTTAATTTATTTATTCAACGATTTATTCGGAATGTTGTTCTGGTCCATCGTTTTTTATTCTGTAAATGCATTTGTACATTTTCCTTTTATGGATACAATTATGAGTCCGGTGTTGATTGCAGCGTTAAATACGGTATTCCGTGCAGCAACCATTTTAGTGCTGCTTCCATTTATCAAATGGATTGAGAAGTTGGTATATATTGTAATCAAGGATTCCCCGGAGGACGAGGAAGATCAGGCAGATTTCGACCTTTTAGAGGAACGTTTTCTTGCCTATCCGGATCTTGCCATCACACAGAGCCATATGGCAATGAATGGTATGGCAAAAAAAGCAAGAAAGAACATTTTACGTGCGTTAAGCCTTTTTGACGGCTTTTCACAGGAAAAGTTCAACAAAGTACAGGAAAAAGAAGCACTCATTGATAAATATGAAGATAAGCTTGGAACGTATCTGATGCAGATGTCCACGCATGAGATGAATGCAGGGCAGGCAAAACAGGTATCCAAATTCCTACATACGGTCAGCGACTTTGAACGTCTTGGCGACCATGCGGTTAATATTTCCGAGGTTGCCGAAGAGTTAAGTGAAAAGAAAATTTCATTTTCCGATGAAGCGCAGTATGAGATTGATGTATTAGAGGATGCGGTAAAAGATTGTGTAAGCCTTGCAGTCGATGCGTTCTGCAACGATGATTTGGAGACAGCAGGAAAAGTAGAGCCGCTTCGTGAACTCATTGGTATTTTGTGTGATGAGTTAAAATTAAGACATATCGCAAGACTCCGTACCGGAAAATGCGAAATGAAGCAGGGCTTTGCATTTAATGACCTGCTTACTAATTTAGAACGAATTGCGGCGCACTGCTCAAATATTGCAGTTGCGATGATTGAGTTAGAAGCAGCGGACTTTGATACGCATGAGTATTTAAAGAGTGTCAGGGAATTAAAGAATGACACGTATATGAGTTATTTTGATGAATATGAGAAAACCTATGACATCAATGGCTTCCGTAAGAAAAAAGTAAAAAATCAAAAATAAGAGAAAAATCCGGAGACAGTAAAATGGCAAAATTATTTTTCCGCTATGGGGCGATGGGAAGCTCTAAGACAGCGAATGCATTAATGGTAGAATACAATTACAGGGAGCGTGGGAAAAAAGCATTACTTGCAAAGCCACAGATTGATATGAGAGACGGCGAAAAAATAATCAGTTCCCGGATTGGCTTACAGAACGAATGTATCTGGACGGAAGAGTTAGTAGAGCTTTCTGATGAAAAAATAAAAGAGTACGACTGTATCATTGTCGATGAAGCGCAGTTTTGCACAAAGGCGCAGATTGAACAGTTTATTCATTATGTGGACGACCTCGGTGTGCCTGTTATCTGCTACGGACTCCGAGCAGATTTCCGCAATGAGCCGTTTGAGGGAAGCATCTGGCTTATGGCATGGGCAGATGTCATCGAGGAAATAAAAACCGTCTGCTGGTGCGGAAAAGCTGCAAAGTGTAACGC
>CAKRCJ010000149.1 GCA_934307185.1 uncultured Roseburia sp. | reverse complement strand
ACGCTCCGCGAGGATGCGCACTGCGGCGTATAAGGTAGATGTCGCAAGCGACCGCCGCAGGCGCGAGAATGTGCTAAGGCACATTCTTTGTTCAAAAATTGATTGACAATCTGGTAACATAGTGATATGGTTAATTACACAAGTAATGAACCAAATAACATCAAACAACATGCACATAGAAACTGCAACGGTAATTATTGGGAGCAGTGACAGGAAAGAGAAAGGAGGAGCTGATGCATGAATGAAATCCTGACGCAGGAAAAATCAATTTACATTCAGATTGCGGAAATGATTGAGACAGATATTTTAAGAGACATTCTGTTAGAGGAAGAGCGTGTGCCGAGCACGAACGAGCTTGCAAAGCAGTATGTGATTAATCCGGCAACCGCAGCGAAAGGTGTGAATATTTTAGTGGAGGAAGGAGTTTTGTATAAGAAAAGAGGGATTGGAATGTTTGTGGCAGCAGGAGCCAAGGAAGCGATTTTAAACCGCAGAAGAAATGAATTTTATGATAATTATGTCAAAAAGCTGTTAGAGGAGGCAGCCAGCATCGGGCTTGATAAGGAGGAAGTCATCCGGTTAATCCAGTCTGGAAATGAATAATGGATACAATGTAGTAAAAGTTTCAGATAGCAGAAAGTCCCAAAGCAGGGGAGAAAGGAATAGAAATGGATACAATTATTTGCAGTAATATTAAAAAGAGTTATGGAAAAAAAGAGGTTTTAAAAAATATTAATCTGACACTGGAAAAAGGAAAAATTTACGGTCTTATCGGAAGAAACGGTGCAGGAAAGACAACATTACTTTCGATTATGTCCTCCCAAAATCCGGCATCCGAAGGAGAAGTCACCTGGAACGGGGAGAAGGTATGGGAGAACCGGAGGGCATTAGACCATATCTGTTTTTCCAGAGAGCTGTCCGTGAATTTGTATGGAAGCGGTGCCAGCAGCATGAAAGTAAAAGATTACCTGAAAAGTGCATCGTATTATTATCCGGACTGGGACCAGAAAATGGCAGATGAACTGGTCGAAAAATTCGAGTTAAATACAAAACAGCGGATTAACAAATTGTCCAAAGGTATGTTATCCATGGTTACCATTATTGTTGCGCTGGCAAGCAAAGCAGATTTTACATTTATGGATGAGCCGGTTGCAGGACTTGATGTGGTGGTGAGAGATTATTTTTACCATAAACTGATGGAAGAATATACAGAGAGTGGACGTACATTTGTGATTTCCACACATATTATAGAAGAAGCGTCTGATTTGATGGAAGAAGTCATTATGATAAAAAATGGGGAGCTGCTCTTAAAAGAAAATACACAGGAGCTTTTGGAGCGGAGCTATCATATCAGCGGTCTTGCCGAAGTGGTAGATAAAGCAACGGAAGGTTATGAAAAATATCATGAGGAGAAGACCGGACGAAGCAAGAGTGTTACAGTTTTATTAAAGGAAGGACAGAAGCTGCCGCAAGGCTATGATATCACAATCCAGCCGGTGAACTTAGAAAAATTATTTGTTTCCTTATGTGGAATGGAGGAGTAGTCATGGCAGAGAAAAGAATTTTAAAAAGAAATATCCGTTTCTGGGGAAAAATGGGTTTGCAGATGACGGGAATGATGCTTCTTTTTATGGTATTATATGGTTTTCTTTTTAATATCGGAGAAGAAAATATATTAAAGGATTTCTGGAAAACAGCCTATTATTATGGGACGATTATAAGTATCATTTTTTCCATGATTGGTCCGATGTCTTATGGTGCATGTTATGTTCCTTTAGCGATTTCTTTTGGCTCGAAAAGAACGGAGGCAGTATTTGGAGCGCAGCTTGACTTTTTTGTATATGCAGTCAGTGCATATATTATTACATCAATTACCGGATATATAAGTAGTGGAACAATGAACTGGCTGATAAATTTTTTGATTGCGGAATTATTTATATTCATGACGGCAGCAGGACAGTTCAGCTGTGTGGCACAGATGCGCTATGGAATGAAAGGAACTGTTGCAGTGGTTGGTGTCGTTATAATCTGTACAGTGGCAGGAGTCATTGCCGCACTTGGTTATATGGACAACATTCAAGCATTTTTTCAAGGAATGCAGCTGGAACTTCTCTGGGGACTGGCAGTGACAGGTCTTATCATATCCGTTCTGCTTTATGTAATAAGTGTGCTGGTATTTCTTCGCACAATAATGAAATATGAAGTGAAATAAGAAAAAATCGGGAGGAAAGAAAAATGAATGGTTTTATGATACAGTGCAAGTCAAGAAAAACAGAGCTGTTACAGTATCTTGGCATTATGGCCGGTGCTTTTGTTTTGGGGTTTATCATTCTGCTCATTGTTATGGGACAGATAAAGGAAAATGAAAGTGCAACAGCCGGAACGATGATAGCAGCAGTGATAATCATTTTTATCCATTTTTTCGCGACAAGTATCTCTTTTGTAGGAGAGTTTAACCTGGCAGTATCCATGGGAGCAACAAGAAAAAATTTTGTTGCTAATTATGCACTTTTTAATATGGCAGAGATTTTGCTTTTGGAACTGGTGCTTTTAATTTTTGGCAATCTGGAAAAATTTATTGTAAACCGGTTGTTTCCAAATATAGTGATGGAAATCGATATGACGAAATTTTTTGACTGGAAATATCTGCTTATGATAATTGTCATATTCACAGTTGCAGAAATCTTTATAGGAGCGGTTATTTTACGGTTTGGCATGAAATTCTTATGGGTGTTATGGGCAGTCTGGATGTTAGCGGCACTGCTTCCAATCAATATCTCAAAGAACGAAAAGCTTTCCGCGGAATTAGCAAAAATCGGTCTTATGATTGGTGGAAAAATCACACCTGCAGGAATTGTGGCGGCAGTCAGCCTGGTCTGCCTCATTTTAATAGTGATTACCTGGAAAATATTAAAAAGACAGCGTGTGACAGCATAAGAAAAATTTCTCATAACATTTACAGTGGCAGATGGCTGTGATAAGATAACTGTAATTGATAACTTAAGTTAAATAGAAGAAAAAGGGGCAGACAAAATGAGTGAGACATTAGATAAATTACAGCAATACTTAAAAAAGATGCAGCAGTTTGACCACGTAACTACTTTATTATACTGGGATATGCGGACGAATACACCGAAGGAAGGATTTGAAGGACACAGTGATGCATTGACTTATTTTTCCACGGAGCGTTTTACACTGGCAACGTCCGATGAACTGAAAAATCTGCTGGATACGTTAGCAGCACCGGAAGAATTTGAAGCATTAGATGATAAGTGGAAGTTTATTGTATCCAAAATGAAAGAGCAGATGGACAGGGAACGCAGAATTCCAAAGGATTTTTATGAGAGCTTTGTAAAAGCACAGTCGGAGTCTGAAAATGCGTGGGAGGAAGCAAAAGAAAAATCGGATTTCTCTATTTTTGCCCCACATCTTGAGAAGTTAATCGGGATGGTAACAAAGATGACCGAATATACAGACCCGGGAAAAGATGTTTATGATGCACTTTTAGACCAGTACGAAAAAGGAATGGATAAAGCGACTATTGACGGTTTGTTTGAAGAATTAAAAAAGGAATTAATTCCGCTCGTACAGAAAATTCTTGCAGCAAAACAGCCGGATGACAGTAAGTTCCATGCCACATTTGATGTGAATGCACAAAAAGAAGTAGAAAAGCTTTTATTATCATATATTGGTTTTGACTGGAACAAAGGAACAACCGGAGAGTCCACACATCCGTTTACGTTAAACTTTTCCTCAAAGGATGTGCGCGTGACAAATCATTTTTATGAGCATGACCCGCTAAGTGCGATGTATTCAGCAATCCATGAGGGCGGTCATGCAATTTTCGAGCAGAATGTAAATCCGGATTTTGACGGTACGGTGGCAGGAAGCTGCGCTTACATGGGAATTCATGAGAGCCAGTCTCGTTTTTATGAGAACATTTTAGGCCGTAATAAAAATTTCTGGAGTCCGGTTTATGAAAAAGTACAGGAGAAGCTTCCACAGTTAAAAGACGTTTCCTTAGACGAATTTTATAAGGAAGTCAATCATGTAAGAAACAGCTTCATCCGCACAGAGGCAGACGAACTTACCTATTGTTTCCATATTATATTAAGATATGAGATAGAGAAAGCAATTTTTGATGAGCATGTGAAAGTAGAAGATTTACCGGCACTCTGGAATGCAAAGATGCAGGAATATTTACAGATTACACCAAAGAATGATACCGAAGGAATTTTGCAGGATATGCACTGGTCCGATGGCTCGTTCGGTTATTTCCCGTCTTATCTGCTGGGAAGCATTTACGATGGAATGTATTTAGATGCGGTAGAAGAAGAGTTAGGCTCTGTAGATACATTGCTTGCAGAAGGAAAAATCGGCGAGATTACAAAATGGCTGAATGAAAAAATCCATCAGTATGGTTCAACGAGAGAGCCGAAAGAGGTTATTGAAAAAGTGTGCAGGAAAGAAGTTACAGCAGAACCTTTAGTACGCTATTTTACAGAAAAATATACGAAAGTATATGACCTCTAAAAAGATGTTTCAACCGGTGGCTGTCACCCGATTTTATGAAAATAGAAATGTGAAGTTTAAACCGGAGATTTTTTCAAATAATAAAGAGAGAGAAAACAATGAAAAAGGGAATTATTTTTGATATGGACGGCACTCTGTGGGACTCTGCCGTTTCTGTTGCAGAGTCGTGGAATATTGCGATTGCAGCAAGCAGCTTGTCTGATAAAAAATTAACAGAGGAAGACATTAAAGGTGTGATGGGCAAGACCATGGATGTCATTGCGGAGATTCTTTTTCCAAAATTGCAGGAGGACAAAAGAAAAGAGCTTTTAGAGCTGTGCTGTCATACGGAAAATGAATATCTGGCGGAGCACGGTGGTATATTGTATCCAAAATTGGAGGAAACATTAAAGCTGCTGAAAGAAAAGTATCCGCTTTATATTGTAAGTAATTGTCAGTCCGGTTATATTGAAGCTTTCCTGAAGTTTTACAGATTTGAAAAGTATTTTGAGGATATCGAGTGCTATGGAAATAATCTGAAACAAAAAGGTGAAAATATCAGACTTTTAGCGGACCGCAACGGACTGACAGAGGCAGTCTATGTCGGGGATATCCAGGGAGACTATGATGCCAGCGCTGCGGCGGGAGTTGGATTTATCCATGCGGCTTACGGTTTTGGCACAATTAAAGAGGTGGTTCCTGAAATTAACAGTTTTTCGGAGCTTCCTATAGCAGCAGAGAAGTATTTTCAGAGAGAAAAGTAAGGTGTGGGAATTTTTGTATGACGAAATTAGACCAGGTGATACAGCAGATTAACAGGGAACATGTCTATATCCAGACGCATAATTTTCCGGACCCGGATGCAATTGCAAGCGCATTTGGGCTTCAGGAGTTGTTAAAGCTTCGCGGAATTCATTCCACGATATGCTATAAAGGGGAAATTGACCGTTACAGCACAGACAAACTCCGCGAAATATTAAATATTGAATTAAAGAAAATTGAAGACCTTGAGCAGCAGTTAACCGAGGATGACGAGGTTATTTTAGTAGACGCACAGAAGGGCAATTCCAATATTATTAATATGACCGGGGATGAGATTATCTGCATTGACCATCACCCGATTTATGAGAAATATGGTTACCGCTTTTCAGATATCCGTCCGCAAGTAGGCGCCTGTGCTACGATTATTGCACATTACTTTTTCGAAAATCATGTGGAAATGCGAAAAGAAGTAGCAACAGCCCTCACGTTTGGTATTCGGATGGATACGATGAAGCTTTCAAGAGGTGTTTCAAGGCTTGATATGGAAATGCTTTACCGTATGTTTGACATTTGTGACCAGGATATTATTTATATGTTAGAGAACAGCAATCTGTATTTTGAGGATCTGATCGCATATTCAAAAGCAATTTCAAGTATTGAAGTTTTTGAAGATATCAGTTTTGCG
>CAKRCJ010000148.1 GCA_934307185.1 uncultured Roseburia sp. | reverse complement strand
AAACTCTGCTTAGAGGCTTATCGGAATGTCCTGCGCATAGAAATGCAATAGTTGCTCCGGTCTGTTTTCTTTTCTTGTAGTGTAAAAATAAATTGTAAAATTTCTTTCCTGTTGCCGTTCGTTACCCTGAGACGATAGCCGCAAAATCTGCAGCACTACATTACCTAAACTCCGGTTTAGTTTGCACTAACCACTCCGCTCTCGCAGTCTAATTCAACATACGCACTGCTTCTTAAAACCTCCAATGCATTTTTGGCTCCAATAAGCACTGGAATATCAAGGCTTAAGCCTGCGATTGCTGCGTGGCAGTTTGCATCCTCGGACTCGACGATAAGTGCGGAAGCCTGGCGCATCTGTTCCATCATATCATTGTTGGTATCTGCTGCGACAATGATGTCTCCGTCTTTAAAGCTTTTTAAGTCCTCGGTGCTGTGGCATACACAAAGATTTCCTGAAATCTTTTTTCCGTTCAGTCCTTTTCCGGTTACAAGAATGTGTCCGGCAACCTGAACTTTGATTAAATTTGTTGTTCCAGATACTCCAAGAGGTACACCACCTGTTAAAACAACGATTTCTCCCTTTGATACAAAGCCTGCTTCTTCTGCTTCATCAACTGCTTTCTCAAATAAAAGGCTTGCATCCTGCTCTTCTGTGATAAGAAGTGGCTGAACACCCCATTCAAGGTTCAACTGGCGGCAAACTTTTTCTGTTAAACATTCTCCGATGATAACACAGTTCGGGCGATATTTGGAAATCATTCTTGCAGTACGTCCGGATTTTGTAACAGTAACAATTGCTGCTGCACTCAAATCTCCTGCCATTGTACAGGTTGCATGGGAAATTGCATTTGTCACATCAGGGTTGCACATTGCCTTACGCATTCTAAATCTCTGTAAGTAGTTAATATCCTGCTCGGTACGTGTTGCAATACGAACCATGGTTTTTACTGCTTCAACCGGATACATTCCGGCAGCGGTCTCTCCGGATAACATGATTGCACTTGTTCCATCATAAATCGCATTTGCAACGTCAGTAGCTTCTGCTCTTGTTGGTCTTGGATGCTTTATCATGGAATCTAACATCTGTGTAGCTGTGATAACAATTTTTCCTGCCTCACATACTTTTTTGATAATCATTTTCTGCATAACCGGAACATCTTCCAATGGGATTTCAACACCCATATCACCACGGGCTACCATGATACCGTCGGATACACGGATAATTTCATCAATGTTGCGGACACCCTGCATATTTTCGATTTTGGAAATGATTTTAATATCCTCTCCACCTTTTTCTGCAAGGATTTTTCTGATTTCCATAACATCTTCTGCAGTACGGACGAAAGATGCTGCGATGAAATCATAATCATTTTCTACTGCAAAACAGATATCTCCATAGTCTTTTTCACTGATAAACGGCATAGTAAGGTCAACGTTTGGTACGTTTACCCCTTTTTTGTTGGAAATCACACCGTCATTTAATACTTTACAGACGATATCCATTGGTTTTAACTCTTTATCTTCCGGCTTTGCTACAGGTTTAATCTCAACAACCTCAAGACCTACAAGACCGTCATCAATTAAAATATGGTCGCCCGGTTTTACATCGTTGCACAGATTTTTATAGGTGATGGAAACGCGATCATCTGTACCTAAAATATCATCTGTTGTCAATGTAAATATCTGACCTGTCTTTAACTCTGTCTTTCCTTTTTCAAATTCTACAAGACGGATTTCCGGTCCTTTTGTATCAAGTAATGCTGCAACCGGTTTCTTTAATTCTGTGCGCAGCTTACGAAGCATTTTTAATCTTCCCATCTGTTCATCATGTGGTCCGTGGGAAAAATTAAAACGTGCAACGTTCATTCCTTCTTCAATTAATGATTTCATTACAGTTTCGTTATCTGTGGATGGTCCGAGTGTACAAATAATTTTTGTTTTTCTTGTCATAAATTCTCCTTTTCTAATATACGTGTTTTTAATATTTTTTGTTCTAATTCTGTTACAGATTTAACAATCTTCCAAAAATCAGCATGGAGCCGCAAGCTAAAATTTCCAGTTCTTAAAAGTTATACACTTTTCACAAAAACGCAACTTATTTTTCGTGTTTTTCGCTGTATTCTTGTGAAAAATGTATAATAACTTTTAAGTCTTTCCTCTTAGTGTAACGACTCCATTCAAGGTCAGATTATACGAAATAATCAAAAAAAAAGCAAGCTTTCTTCTGTAAAAAAACTTGCTTTTTTTGTAAAATTTTATAGCTATCTGCCAGATATTTCTTTTTATTTCATATTTATTGCAGAAAAGTTATTTTGTAATCATAGTTCCCATGCCACCGTGGACGTTTGAGCCGTCTTTATTGAGCTTTGTAATGAGGACAGATTTGATTGCTGAGTCACCGATAAAGTCAATGGCTGCCTCAATTTTTGGAAGCATATCTCCCTCGCCGAACTGTCCCTGCTCCATATACTGTTTTGCTTCTGCAACAGTCATTGTAGACAATGGTTTTTCATCCGGTTTCCCATAATTTAAGCATACATTGTCCACGCTTGTAAGAATTACGAGCATATCTGCATCTAAAAGCTCTGCTAATTTTCCTGCTGCAAGGTCTTTTTCAATGACAGCACTTGCGCCCTTTAAGTTATTATCCTGCATCAAAACAGGAATACCGCCGCCACCACAGGCAACTACGATCTGGTCTGCATCAGACAGTGCCTTAATTGCATCAATCTCAACAATATCCATTGGCTTTGGAGCTGCTACGATACGTCTGTAGCCATCTTCCACTTTTGCTACATGGTTTCCTTTTTTCTCCTCTGCCTCTGCTTCTTCTTCGGTCATGACACGTCCGATAATTTTGCTTGGCTTGTAAAATGCTTCATCGTACGGGTCAACAACGACCTGTGTCAAAACAGTGGATACCGTTTTATAAATTCCTTTATTTAACAGTTCTGCGCGGATTGCATTCTGAAGGTCATAACCAATATACCCCTGGCTCATTGCGGAGCAGACAGACATAGGTGTCGCTGTATATTCTGGATATAATCTGCAAAACTCACTCATTGCTGTATGTATCATACCAATCTGCGGTCCGTTGCTGTGGGTGATTACCACCTGATAATCCTCACGGATAAAATCTGCCACTGCTTTTGCAGTTCTTTTGGTTGCTTCCTTCTGTTCTGGAAGTGTAGTGCCTAAAGCTTCATGTCCAAGTGCGATTACGATTTTTTTCTTCTTCATCTTCTCATCCTCCATTATTAAAGCTGCGTTTGTTCTGCATCATCTGCTTCTTCCTGTGGCAATACAAAAGACTCAATAACCTCCCACAATTCCTCTCTGCCCTGTTTTGTTTCCGAAGAAAATGGGATAATTACAGTTCCAGGCTTCACTTTTAATCCTTCCCTGATTGCCTTGACATTCTTCTGTATCTGACTGCGCTTAATCTTATCTAACTTTGTTGCAATAATAATCGGCGCAAATCCCTGATAAACCATCCAGTCATACATCATTTTATCATTTGCAGACGGGTCATGTCTAATATCAATTAATAAAAATACCGCCTGTAACTTTTTTGAGGTGTGAAGATAATTTTCAATCATCTTTCCCCATTTTTCTTTTTCAGCCGCAGATGCTTTTGCATATCCGTATCCCGGAAGGTCTACAAGATACATCGCATCATTGACATTGTAAAAATTGATAGTCTGCGTTTTCCCCGGCTGTGCAGAAGTTCTCGCCAACGATTTACGGTTTAAAAGTGCATTAATCATGGAGGATTTTCCAACATTGGATTTTCCTGCAAATGCAACTTCATTAAATGGATTGTCCGGAATTTTACTGGTAATACCACAAACAGTTTCCAAATTCACGCTTCTTATTATCATTGCTGGTTTCCTTTCTTTATAAATGCAGCCTCAAGTACATCCTTCATCTGCTCCACAAAAATTATCTCTAATCCTTTTTTAATCTCCGGTGAAATCTCTTCGATGTCTTTCTCATTCTTTTTCGGCACACAAATCGTTTTTATTCCCGCATTTTTTGCTGCGAGCGTTTTTTCCTTCAGTCCGCCAATCGGAAGTACACGACCACGCAGAGTAATCTCACCCGTCATTGCGACATCGGCACGGACTGGAGTTTTGGTGATGGCAGATAACATTGCAGTTGCCATTGTAATACCTGCGGATGGTCCATCCTTTGGTACTGCGCCCTCCGGAATGTGAATATGTATGTCATTTTCCTGGAAAAACTTTTTCGGAATATTATACTCTGTGCTCACTGAACGGATGTAGCTGATGCCTGCCTGCGCAGACTCTTTCATGACATCTCCAAGCTGCCCGGTAAGCTGGAACTCTCCCTTACCCGGCATAACGTTTACTTCAATTTCAAGTGTATCTCCTCCGACACTCGTCCAGGCAAGTCCACGTACAATACCAACCTCATCGGTATCGTTTTTCCGGTCAAAGCTGTACTTTTCTTTTCCGAGGAATTTTTCCACGTTCTGCTCGGTTACTTTAATCTTCTCTTTTTTGCCTTCGTAAAGCGGTCTTGCTGCTTTTCTGCAAATTTCTCCAAGCTTACGCTCCAAATTACGGACACCGGCTTCTCTTGTATAACCACTTATGATTTTTGCTAATGCACCATCACTGATAGAAAGCTGTCCTTCCCTGATACCATTACGCTCCATCTGTTTTGCAAGAAGATGCTCTTTTGCAATATGAAGTTTTTCATTCTCCGTATAGCTTGTAACCTCGATAAGCTCCATACGGTCTAATAATGGTCGCGGAATATCCTGCACGGAATTGGCAGTCGCAATAAACAGCACTTCAGACAAATCAATCGGTATTTCCACATAGTGGTCGCGGAACTTTTTATTCTGTTCTGCATCTAAGACCTCAAGTAAGGCAGACGCAGTATCCCCCTTGTAGTCGCTGCTCATCTTGTCAATCTCATCTAATAACATGAGCGGATTTTTCACTCCTGCACTGCGCAGTCCGTTTACAATACGTCCCGGCATCGCTCCGACATAGGTTCTTCTGTGTCCGCGGATTTCCGCTTCGTCCCTTACACCACCTAAGCTGATACGCACATATTTCTTATCCAATGCTTTTGCAACGGAACGCGCAATACTTGTTTTTCCGGTTCCCGGTGGTCCGACCAAGCAGATAATCGGGCTTTCACCCTTGCTTGTCAGATTACGCACCGCTAAAAATTCGAGCATACGCTCTTTTACTTTCTCAAGTCCGTAATGGTCCGCATTTAAAATCTGCTCTGCATTGTTTAAATCCTTATTGTCTTTGGAAACCTTATTCCATGGCAGCTCTAACAGCGTCTCAATATACCCTCTTGCAACTGCACTCTCTGACGAACTGGAACTGATATTTTTAAAACGGTCAATTTCTTTTTTTATTTTATCTTTTACTTCTTTGTCCGCTTTTACTTTTTTCAACGCTTCCGTAAAGCTATCCGCATCTGACTCAGTGTTATCCTCGCCTAACTCCTCACGGATTACTTTCATCTGTTCACGCAAGAGGTATTCTTTCTGGTTTTTATCCACATGTGCCTTTACTTTTGCCTGGAAATCATTCTTTATTGCAATAATCTCAATCTCCTTTAACAGAAGTGCCATTATGACCTCATAGCGTTCTGTCAGGGAAACTGCATCTAATATTTTCTGCTTTTCTTCATAGTGTACCGGAAGACTGTTAGCGAGCTGGTCCATTAATTTCTCAATATCTGTCACTTCCGCTAACTGGCGCTGCAGCTCTTTGCCCACTTTTGGATTTACCATCGCATATTTTCTAAAGGTTTCCTGTATGCTGCGCACCATTGCAGTCTTCGCTTCTTCTGGCAGTCCGTCATCTATTTCCTCATCAAATCTTACAATTTCTGCCAGTAAATAGTCCGGATTTTCAAGAAAAGCGGACAATTCTGCCCGCTCTTTCCCTTCTACCAAAATGCGTACAATATTATTT
>CAKRCJ010000147.1 GCA_934307185.1 uncultured Roseburia sp. | reverse complement strand
CCCGTGAGCTGGTCCGTTACCGCCGACATATATAGTCTGGTATTCATCTCATAAATCTTATCATACGCATCCAGCCGGTTAAGCGCATAACGTACCTCACGGAATAATAGCTGATAGCAGTTAAGGTCATCCTCATCTAACATGTAACGGTTTACCGAAGTATGCCAGTTATCCTTCATCAAAACATAAGTAATAAATATATTTTCTATTCTTGCATTATTAAAAAACGGTATAGCAACCATGGAGCATACATCATCATCCCCGAAAATAGAGGTAACATCCTGATGCTCTGTGTAGTTACTGCTGATTTTGGATACAACAAATCCGCCCGGATTTTTCCGCATGGCTTTTTCTATCGTCTTTACAACCTCCGGTGTCACTTCCTTTTCCGTGTCATTATAAAGCACCTGTGGTGTTCTCTCGTCATACCGGATATAAACCGCCCGGTCAACGTCAAAATGGTTTAAGAAGGTTTTCATTACCATATTGAGCATTTCTTTTGCAGAAATACCATTTACATCGATGAGCTTCTGCCAGATAGAGATAAAATCAAGCTGTTCTTTTTTACTCTTATATGCCCGCTCGACGCTCTCCTGTTTTAAAAGTTCTTCAATTTCTGTAATGGAAACTTCATTCCCGTCAGACTCATCCACCGGCGGTAAAAGTTCTGACATACTTTTTGCATATTCCCCAAACATCATATGGTGGGTTTCTTCATACTGTTTTAAAATAAATGCTTCCTGCTCGTATAATATCTCCCGTCCGGTAGCCTTAAAGCATGCCATTCTGCTTTTCCGAAATAATGCATAGCTGAAAAACTGGTTGCCTTCGGCTCTTTTTAAGTAAACCTCTGCTTTTTCAAAAAGCCTGACAGCCTCCTCGTCTTCTCCCTCATAGCGGCACAAAAGTGCCTGTGAAAAGGTGTAAAGAAACATATCATCATCTGCTTTTGCATAATCATGAACAATTGCAAAATTACTGTCGGTCTTTTCTTTTTCAAAAATATACTTTAAAAACTGTTTGCAGTTATAAAGGTATCTTTCACAGTTAAACCTGTTTCCCTGCAAAATGGAAACTAATGCAAAAAGCCCGTAAAGCTTGGACAGATTGCATACACGCAGGCTGTTTAAATGAAGCTTTTCGATTGCTTTCATGCACTGTGTCAGATAATCCTGCGCTTTTGCGTATTCCCCTAACATAATGCAGTTTAAGGACATATTATACTGTACTTCTGCAATATCCTCCGGTTTTCTAAGTTTACATAATATCTTTATTGCTTTGTTGTAATAATCCTGTGCTTTCTCATTTTCACCCATTGCACATAAATTATACGCAATTCCGGAATATATTCTTCCACCTTCCACGCTGTTTACATTTTTCATGGACTCGTAAGTACGGATAGAATATAAAAGTGAAACCTCATATGCCCCGTTTGTCGATGCAATCATAATGTTTTTGCGGTACGCTGTGCTTATAAGCTGCTCGTTTCCAATCTCTTTTGCCAATGCCACTCCTTTACTGAAATAAATAAGGAATGCTTCCGAGCGGTATGCTTTTGCCACAATCTCCGGTTTGTTGTCATAGGCATAAATATAAATATGTGCAAGGTGATTTTTGTAATTGTACTGGTTAAGCTTTTCAATCAGTTTGTCGCTGATTTCAATATCCTGTGCACAAAAGAAAATGTTGCACCAGCCGGACATCTGTATCTGCGCTTTTAACAGCTCCGATTTGAACATAAAGAAGTCATTGTCAAGCTCTTTCCCGCAATCTTCTGCCCTTTTTGCATAAATCATTGCTTCATCTAACTTTCCAAGATACATGCAGGACGTTGCAAGCCAGAAATTATAGTAAAAAGTTCCTTCCCTCTCCAGATTTTTTATTTTGCCCAAATCTTCACAAGTCTCAAGTGCCTTGGCAATGTCTCTTTTTAACACGGATACCATAATCTGTATTAACAGCAAATGATATCTTTTTTCGTCTGAAATCTTAAAATTATCAAATTTTATTCTTCGTTCAATCTGTGTAAGGTGATGATAAGCCTGGTCAAGATCAAGAAACTGTGCCAGATTATTCAGTTTCCTGAAGCCTTCGTCGCTCTCATAATTGGAATAGGCATCTATCTCATCCAGCTCCTTTTTTCGGTTCGCATTGCCGATATGGTATATCATATTCCGGTCATCCATACACTCATAGATAGCATCCCACTCCGCATGCATAAACTCCGGAATGGTCTGGATATCATTTACCCCGAGAATAATTCCCAGATTTTTATTTTCTTTTGTCAAAAGCTGCGCGGTCAATTCCATCGTGCTTTTTGCTGCAAGCTGAAAACGGTTCAATACAATCACGAGCGGATGACAGTCTGCAAGCTTTAAAAGCATGGCTACAATAGAGTTTCGCATACACTCCTGCTCATACTCTACTTCATCTACAAGAATATCTTCTGTTCTCTTACAAAAGCCCTTCTCAAAATAGCTTTCAAAAACCGGCTGGTGTAACCTGTAAACATCACAGTCCTCCATAAACTGTTTTAATGTCCCGTTTCCATACTTTGCAAACATCTGGCGTATAATGGAAAGATATGGTTCATATCCCTCCGCTATCTCATTATAAGAAAATTCATGACACGCAAAGAAAACGTCATCCTGGTCTTTTAATCTGTCGACACTTTCTAACTCCCATATGGAAAAATCGTTGCTATATCTTACCAATATACTGTTATGAGCGGTACTCCCAATACCGCTCATAACCTGTTCTATTACCCCATTATAATATTTGTTAATCATCTATGCCCCTTGTAATCTGCCGTGTATCCGGCATACACATTTTACACAATAAACTTTTCTACATTCTTCTGTAATTTCTCTGCCGACTCATGTGTTATGATAGCTTTATCCTTAATCTGAGACGTTTTAATTCCTGCAACAGATATCTTCTCTGCGATATCTGAAGTTCCTGTTGCACCTTCTGTAGCTGTCTTGCTGACTTCTGTAATTGCATCCATGACACCATTAATCGATGCCAGTAACTGCTCGGATGCTGCGGAGAAATCTGTAACAAGAGAGTCTACATTGGCAGCATCACTATTATAAGAGTTCGCCATATCGGAAAATCCCTCTAAGCTCTGTACAACATCTGTTCCGACAAACTCTAACAGTTTCTTGGAGTCTTGTGCAAGATTATCAACCGCTGCCGTTACGTTCTCTGTAACTTCCTGGATATGTGATACGGCGGCTTTAGACTGCTCTGCAAGAACCCTGATTTCATCTGCGACTACCGCAAAGCCTTTTCCTGCCTCCCCTGCTCTGGCAGCTTCAATGGAAGCATTTAATGCAAGTAAGTTTGTCTGGCCGGTAATATCCATAATGGACTCTGCCAGTACACTAATCTGGTCTACAATCTTAATATCCTCAAGTGCTTTCGTCAGACGTGCATCAATCTCCTGATGAATTTCCCTTGTACGCTTATCATTCTCATCGGTATCCTGTTTAATCTGAACCGCACGGTCTCTGATAGCATCTGCTTCAAGTGCACCATCCTGTGAACGTGTTGCAATGCTCTTTGCAGCACTCTCAATCTCATGAGACATCGCATTCATCTCTTCGGAGGATGCCGCAGTCTCTTCCATTCCGGCTGCAAGCTCCTCTGTTGTAGCAGATACATTCTCAATCTGGTCATCAAGCTCCTGTACATTGTTATCAATATCCTGTACCATATTGGTAATCTCGATTGCTTCGGCTTTTACCTCCCCAATCAGGCTGTTCATCTCAGAACGCATTGTCTCTAAGGAGTCTGCAAGCTGTCCAAAATCGTCTTTTCTCTTTGTCAGATTTTTGTCAAACACCTGTGAAAAATCTCCCTGCTCCATCGCATGGATATAGGTAAGACATTTCTGTAATGGTTTCGTAATGCTTATTGCAATTAATATAAGCAGTACAACTAATATTATTTCCATAATTACTGCCGCACTGATAAGTTTTGCTCTGCTTAAACTTACATAAGCCTGGAAATCATGTGCAACAGATGCTACATCTTCATCAATATCATCTGTGTAATTACCGGTTCCGATTACCCAGCCAAATGGCTCAAATGCTTTGCTGTAAGCACGCTTCGGTGATGGCTCTGTCTCACCCTCTCTCGGATATTCATAATCTGTATATCCGCCGTCCTCCTGCTTTCCTGCACTGATAATTCCCTGCATATAAGCATATCCATTGGCATCTACTGCATCAATTCTGTTTGTGCCCTCTGTATCATTACCAAGAAGGACTACATTCGTACCATCATAAGTATCTACCCAGAAATACCCGCCATTGCCGTAACGCAGCTCCCTGATTTCATCTGCCGCAAGCTTTTTGGCTTCCTCTAATGTATATTCCCCTGCTTCGCACTTATTATAAATCGTCTGACAGAGTGATAGCACATTATCTACCTGATACTTAATCTGCTCATCATAGGAAGTCCGCATGTCATCCTCAATAATCGTCAATGCGTCTTCTCCCATTCCTGACATGCTCACGTTAGAAACAACTGTACACAATATTAGTGCTGCCATTGCTGTAAGCATTACAATGATTAACTTTGTTTTTACTTTAATGTTATTCATATGGCTCTCCCTACGCTGTTTTTTGTTTATTTTAACATATTTCTTTCTATTTGTCAGACTTATTTCGACTATTTTCGCAAAGTTTGCTAAATTTTTCAAACTAATTGATGGAAAATGGCATAGGAATCTCAAATTCCATTTTTTTATGTGTTTCCGGATGCTTAAATCCGATTTTGTAAGCGCAGAGGGCGAGTCCATACTGACCTCTTTCCATTGCAGCCTTAAAGTTGTATTTTGTATCCCCGGCAATTGGAATTCCTGCATTGGAAAGCTGCACCCTTATCTGATGATGCCGTCCGGTATCAAGCTGCACCCGGAGGATTGCATTTGTTTTGTTCTGTGCAAGCACTTCATAATCCAGTCTCGCCAATTTTGCTCCTTCTGTTGTTTTACTGACAACCTTCGATGTGTTTGTTTTTCCATCCCTAAGCAGATAGTTTTCAAGTGTGCCTTTTTTCTTTTCCGGCACTCCGTCTGTCAGCGCATAATAGAATTTATCTGCCATTTTCGACTGTACCTGTCTGCTTAAACCGGCTGCCGCCTCTTTTGTCTTCGCAAATACCATCACGCCCCGTACCGGCTGGTCAAGGCGGTGTACCACTCCGATATAAGGTGTCTCACCTTTCCCCACACGGTAATTTTTTAACAAGCTCTCCATATCTGCCTGTCCGAGTCTTTTCGTCTGTGTGGCAACTCCTGCCGGCTTTTCACAGACGATAATGTATTCATCTTCATATAAAATATTAATCTCCATAAATAAACGCTCCTCGTTCCATCTGATTTGCTGTTAGTATAACATACCGGAAACGTTTTCGCACATCTGTTAATTTATACACGAAAAAAGGACTCCAGACGGAGTCCCATTTTTCGTATTGCAGCACAATATATAATTTTTACTGTAACAGAGAAAGTACACCCTGAGTAGACTGGTTTGCCTGTGCAAGCATAGACTGACCTGCCTGTGCAAGAATGTTGTTCTTGCTGTACTCAACCATCTCTTCTGCCATATCTGTATCACGGATACGGGACTCTGCAGTCTGGGTATTCTCTGCTGCTGTATCAAGGTTGCTGATAGTGTGCTCCAGACGATTCTGGATCGCACCCATTTTACCACGCTGTGCAGATACTTTCTTGATTGCTGCATCAATGGTATCAGTTGCTTTCTGTGCGCCAGACTGTGTGCTTAAATCAACTTTGTTGCCATCTACGCCAAGTGCTCTTGCACTCATGTCATCGATAGAGAAACTCATGGTCTGACCTTCATTTGCACCAATCTGCAAGGTAATGCCAGCACCAGAAGATACACTGTCATAACCAGCCTGCCCCCACATAGCATCTGCACTTCCAAGACCAGCTCCGGCG
>CAKRCJ010000146.1 GCA_934307185.1 uncultured Roseburia sp. | reverse complement strand
TAATTAACACCATTCTTGTTCATCAATACAACTGCGTCTGCTGCAATCTGTGGTACATATTTATAAACATCGTCATACGGTCTTGTCTGAATACCATTTTCCGTAAGGTAAACACGGACGGTATCATCTAAAACCTCTTCCTGTAAAAACCAGATACATTCTTTCCCTGTAAGCACCAGATAAGATAACACAACCGGCACGCTCTGGATGTCCCCGCCACGGACATTTAATAACCAGGCAATATCACAGAGACTTGTAAGAATGTGCGTATCTGCGCCCTCTTCTTCCATTTTTGCCCGGACGTCCTTAAGCTTATCTTTTGTGCTCTTTCCGGAATACTTTTCATCCAGAAGAAATACCGGTGCTTTGGAAAGTGCCGGACGGTCTTTCCAGATAAGGTCAATCAAATCCTCGCTCACATAAAGCTTTCCGTTTTTCTCTGTTGTGATTTTCTCTAACTTTTCACCCCAGGCAGCGTTTACAACGCGTCCGTCAAAACCAAGGCAGCCGCCTTCTGGCAGTTTGTCTTTAACAAATTCTTCTACCGTAGGAACCCCTTCTTCTGCCATACGGTATAAGGTAACAGTGCTTCCCTCTAACTGCTTTTCTGCCTGGACAAAGTAACGCCCGTCAGTCCAAAGTCCTGCCTCTGTAAGTGTAATCACCGCTGTTCCCGCAGAACCGGTAAATCCTGTAATAAACTTTCTCGCCTTAAAATGCTCTCCCACATATTCTGACTCATGAAAATCAGCTGTCGGTACAACATAAATATCTATTCCTCTGCGCTTCATTTCCTCACGGAGCGCAGCTAATCTCTCTGGTATCACTTTTAACTTCCTCGCTTTCTGTTTACTGTCTCTGTCACTTTTTAAGCATTCTCTCCGGAAAATTCAAAAAACTTCGTGTCAATCTCCGGATAGGAGCGTTTCAATGAAATAGGTCTGCCGGACCGGTTCAAAAAGCAGTGGGAGCTTTTTGCCGTTGTGCGCAGCTCTCCTGTCTCCTTGTCTGTCATCCGGTACTCTACGTCCATTTTTATTCCGTTATATTTGGTAATTTTTGTTTCAATCACAACCGTATCATCAAAATGTACCATACTATGATATTCGCAGGATACGGATAAAACAGGACTTATAATCTCTATCTCCTCCATCTGCTTATAGCTTAGTCCAATCTGCTCCATCAAATCCATTCTCGCTTCTTCCATCCATTTAATGTAATTGGAATGATGGATAATGCCCATCTGGTCTGTCTCATAATACTTTGCATGATGCTCATACGGACGTATTTTTAAATTTTCATCCTCCGCATCATAAATTTTAATCTCTTTTCCAGCCATGATACTGTCACTACCTTTCTTTCTCCATTTGCTGTCAGATACTCTGTGACTATATTAGCACTTCGGAACTTTTATTTCAAATTTTAGAGTGTTTTTTTCTGTTTGTTATCCGTTTTTTCCTGAAAAGCCTGATTGTCTATAATGAAACGTTCATGGGTTCCCTCACCTATTTTTCCACATTCATCAAAGGCTTCCACTTTAAATACCAGTCTTTTGCGGTCAATCTCCACTAACTCGCTTTTTGCAGTCACTTCCATTCCAAGCGGAGTTGCTGAAATATGGGATACATTCATCAGTGTTCCCACCGTTCCCTTTCCTTCTTCAAGCTCTGCTGCAACACTTTTATAAGCAGCCTGCTCCATCAGGGCAATCATGGATGGTGTTGCATATACTTTTAGCTCCCCGCTTTTCATTGTGAGCGCACAATTTGCTTCGTTTACTATTTCTTTTGATTCTCCTTTAATACCTGTCTGCAGCATTTTTCTACCTCTTTTCACTTTCTCTATGTAACCAGTTTTTTACCAATTGACTTTTTCCCTATTTTAACACAGAACCTTTTTCGTAACAAGTTTCCGGAAAAGATACTTTTTTCTTTGTAAAATCACAGACACTGCAAACAGTGCCACGCATATCAGACTGACAGCTGCTCCCTGTTTCAATCCAGGTGTTTCATATTTTAATTCTATTTCATGACATCCCTTTGATAAAGGGATACTGATGAATGCATCAGCAAACATAATACTTTCTGTTTCCACCCCGTCTACGAAAACTTTCCATCCATCTTCCTTTGCAATGGAAAAAATCAGATTTCCCTCTTTTTCCACGTTAATATTTCCTGTAATTTTTTTATCCGAAAAAGAGGTAAGTGTCATCGTCTGTTCGTTTAATGTCTGATATGCCTCATCTACCGCCTGTAAATTTAAAACATAAGCCGTAATCTGCACGTTTTCATTATTCGTGTTTGTTATTTTAATCTGCTCCCCTGCTTTTACATAGCCAAGGTCTAACGTATATCCGTGGGAAGCCTTCGTAAAGGATTTTGTTCTTCCGTCAGAAATTTCTTCCTCCAGATTATCTGACGTAATGGAATGATACGTTGCAAATATATATCCGTCCTGTTCTACATCAATCGTAGAAACTCCTGCCTCCGATGTGGATGGAATTTCACTTAACATTTCTTCTTTCGCACCGAGCAGATACGCTAACTCATTCTGATTTTGGATTGCACCTCCATTTTTATAATCCCATGCATTAATCACATCTGCATCCATCATAAACCCAAGCGGAAGCACATATTGATTTTCGTACAAATAGGTATTGCCGGACAACGCGACAAGCCTTCTGATCGGATTTTCCTCCATAGAATTATCGGCAATCACATATTTTAAAGAAAGCATGGCAGAAATTAATGGTGTTGCACCATTCACGCAATAAAAATTCTTTCCGCCCTCCATGCCGAGATTCTGATAAATATGACTCACATTAATATTCATAAGTGAAGAAAACTGTGTTGCTGAATAATAGCCTGATAAGGCTGCATCATTTTTTGTTTTACGTTCTAACTCTTCCGTCCGGTAAAACACTGCATTTGCATTTTCCGTTTCCTGTTTTTTTGCCTCATTTAAAACTGTCTCGTAATCTTCCCGGTTATTCACATAAGAAGACCGAGTAACGGTATCTAACCCAGTTATATCAAAATTAATGGTAAGTTCTGTAAGTACCACAACAGATGTGAGTAAAAAAACCGTTTCCCTTGCTTTTTCTTTTCCACCATACCAGAAGAAAAGCAGCACTGCATAGCAGACAATAAACGCAGCTGTCAAAAAGAAGCTGTCCGTCATAATCATCTCACTGTCTGACCAGTGATGTGCAAAAAACAAAAATACAATATCAATAATAAGTGCAGCAATTGCCTCGTACCACCGGTTTCCTTCCATATTTAAAATAACTTCAAAACACAGGCTAAGCAGCAAAAAGCTGTATAAAAAGCTCTGTCTGCCCGGCAGTGAGTCCGGGAAATGCAGTCCATGCCAGATAAAATCAAGCATATTATTTGAAAAGCTTACAACAAAAAACAAAAGCAAAAACAGCTTCGGCAATTTTTCCTTCCAGCCGATTTTGCAGTTACACACAAACAGCAAAATCAAAAATAACGTAAATGCTCCACTGTACAAGTTCGGCCAATGGTCTCTTCCCGTGTAGGTATCCACCATAATGCAGCTTCTTCCTAATTCTGCAATGAGATTAAAATACCATTCCACTGCGTCCGGAAATGAAATTCCTTTTGAACCGCTCTCTCCTAATATAATTGCTTCCGGGATTAGCAGAACTGCCCCCGTACCTCCTGCAAGCAGGGAATACCAGACAAAACGTAAGCATGCTGCAATTTTATTTTTCTTTGTCTGAAATAACAGAATCAGAAACCAGAGCACAAGAAAAATGCAAATCATAATTGAAATGTAATAATTTGACAAAATCGAAACTGCCAGTGTCACATAATAAAGAACCGGCTTTTTCTCTTCCACCATTTTTTCCAATCCAAGAATGATAAGTGGTGCTAATACCAGACAGTCAATCCACATAACATTCCATGCATATGCTGCCATAAAAGCTGACAATGCATATGCTGTTCCGAAAACCGCAATTGCAGGATGGTTCGTTTTAAAATGCTGTTTTAAATACCATGCAAACGTAAAACCACAGAGTGCAATCCGAAGAATCATAAGAATGGACATAAATTCTATGACATGATTTTTTGGGCAAAGCAGAATAAACCAGTTTAGCGGACTTGCAAGATAATACGCAAACAGGGACACAAAATCAGAACCTAACCCGATTGTCCAGGAATACATAAGGCTTTCCCCGTCTTTTAATTTATTCATAAATTCTGTAAAAAACGGACAATACTGATGATACATATCTACCTGTAAAAGACATTTGTCGCCAAAAGGATAAACTTCATGGTCAATACAGATAATAATGGTTATCATAAGTGGTATTACAAATGCCGCAATGATTGGCAGATATTCCACCCATTTTTGTGTTTTCATCGGATTCTGTTTCTTTTTTTTCATTACACTTTCAATTCCTTAATTTTCTTTTTTCGAGTCAAATAACTGATAATACTGCAGGCTCTGATATTCTTTTAATTCCTCTTTTAAAGCTGTGGCATTAGTATCCGTTCCATCTTTTTTAAGCACTCTCATTGCTGAAACTATCGGGTACTCCTGTTTAAGGTTTAATAAATAGGACTGATAAGCATCTGTCGGAATTCCTGCTGCCTTTAAAACTTCTGCTGCCAGATAATTGACACTGGTATCTTTTTCTGTCTCTTCCCCGATATCATAATTTGCCCAGATGACATAAGGCACCTCATACCTTAACTTTGTCTCTTCCTCTGTCAGCGTCTTCGTTGTCATTCCATTTAAGTTTAAAACAGGCGCTGCAACTGTATCATTCGGCTGATGATCTCCAAAAAATACTACAATTGTCTTTTCATCCGCATTTTCAAAATAACTGATTAATTTTTCCAATGCTTTATCAGATAATTTTACCAGTGACAAATACTGGCTTAATGCGGTACTGCTTGTCCCTTCCACTGTAATATCCGGTGTAAAATTATCATAAAGGTCTGTATAACCGCCATGATTTTGCATTGTTACATTAAAAACGAATAATGGCGTCCCTGCTTCCTTTTTCTCGTAAATATCTATAATTTTATTCACGCAGCTGTCGTCACTGACATATTTTCTTATATATGTGCTGCTTAAATATTTATCTTTAAAAATACTGTCAGAAAATCCAAGCAGCGGATAAATCCGGTCTCTGTCCCAGCCGTCCGCATAATAAGGATGCGTTGCAACCGTCTGATATCCTAACGATGCAAGATAAGATGGAAGTGCCGGTATTTCCTCTGTAATATACTGCTGATATGGAATACTTCCCTGTGGCAGAAATGCCATCGTATTTCCGGTCAAAAATTCAAATTCGGTGTTTGCTGTATTTCCACCACAAACCGATACATTTAAGTAACCTGTAATTGTATTTTCTGCCCCTTTCTGTAAGCTGTGCAGATATGGCATATAATCTTCACTGGAAATAAAATCCCCTAATACTGCAAGATCCGAAAAGGACTCGTTCATAACAACAATCAGATTAGGCAGTTCTTCCTGGTTTTCCCCTTCCTCATAGCTTTGCAATAATGCCTGTTCCTTTGCCGCATCGTACCCGGCTGGTTTTTCCACTGTAACATATGCCAAATCCATTGCAAACGTAACTGCCATGCCATTCACCTGCGTCATATACACCGGCGTAAACAAAAATGGATACAATCTATGTTCTGTCTGAAATTCTTCGTCCTGCAATAAATTTACAAACAGGCACAAAACTATACAAATTCCTGCTGCAGGCAGTAACCGCTTCCAGAACTTTATTCCAGAGAACTTCAAATTGATAAAATGCAGCGCAGCGATAATAGCAAGGAAAATAATGGATACAATTATCATTCTGCTATCCGGAATAAAATCATAATTTGATGCCACGCTTGCCGCTGTTTTCCAGGAAAAAATATCCCATGGCACAATCGGATTGGTTCGAAACCTTACCACATACGCATTTGCAATTCCATAAATCATGGCAATGATAAGCTCTGCCCTAAGCGCCCACCTCACAC
>CAKRCJ010000145.1 GCA_934307185.1 uncultured Roseburia sp. | reverse complement strand
AAAACGTCCGCCGATATAATCGTCCATGAAGAATGCTGCCAGATAATCATCACTCTTTGCCAGAGGAGATGTCTCACTTGTAACAGCGATCATATGCTTGGAAGCATCTAAGCCTGCTTTCTTTAAAGCATCTTTTACAAAAGACTCATTGGTAAGTGTCTCAAGTGTTGTACCTGATTTTGAAACAAGTACAAAAATAGAATGTGCAACATCTGTAGCTGCTAAAACTGCTGCTGCATCATCCGGGTCTACATTACTGATGAATTTTGCTTCCATCTTGAATGTATTATTTTTCTTTGCCCAGTTCTCAAGTGCAAGATACATTGCACGAGGACCAAGGTCACTTCCGCCGATACCAATCTGTACTACAGTTGTAAACTTTTCACCTGCTGCATTTGTGATTTCTCCGTTATGTACTTTGTTAGCGAAATCTGCAATTCTGTTCTGCTGCTCTACATAGAAGGAACGTTTATCCACGCCATCGGCTGTCACTGCATCACCTAACTGTCCGCGTGTCATATGATGAAGAACCAGACGTTTCTCCCCTGTATTTACAACCTCTCCGTTATAGAGTGCTGCAAATTTTTCAGAAAGCTGTGCTTCATCTGCTAATTTTGCAAGAGCTTTTAATGTTGTATCGTCTACTTTCTTTGCAGCATAATTATATGCAAGTCCCTCTGCCATCGGTGTTGTGTATTTTTTTACACGTTCTGCACCCTGTTCTCCTGCCATTACTTTGGTCAGGTCAACATCTGCAGCTTCTGACAGTTCTTTAAAAGAGTTAAGCGTATCTAAGTTATTCCAGTTAATCATAATATCCTCCTTATTTTTCCTATTTATACCGCTAAAAATTATACTATTATTTGATATCGATTTCAAGTAGCGCAATCAGTGCAAAAAGAAGCATTTACACCCGGATTTTTTAAATATGCGACTTTACCAGGGAAACAATTCCAACTATAATAAGCACAATCAGTGCCACATATACGAGTCCGCTGAAAAAGAGTCCGATTAGCACCAATGGTAAAAATACTATGGAAAACAAAATCTTTGTAATTCCCCATGCTGCCTTAATTGCGATAGAAAGCAGTTTACCGAAAATGGTAAACAATAAAATAAGAAATAAAATTGTTAATATCATATTCTCCTCCTGTTATTATTTAATATTTTCCGTATGTCTGCAATTTGGATAACCGGTGCAGCCCCAGAATTCCCCGAAACGTCCGTTTCTTTTTTTCATCGGCAGACCACAGTCCGGGCAGAGTTTTTCTGCCGGCTTTTCGCCGGACGGCTGTGCTTTTTCCAGTTCCTCTGCCAGCCGTTCAAACACCTGCTGATTGATTTTACAATCCGTCAGTGCCCGGTGTGCGCCCGATGTGGAAATACCATAATACTCCGCCAAATCGCTGAGTCTTCTGTGCTTCCACTCCGGAAAACACAGTTTTGCTATTTTTAAGGTATCGATATAATCATTCGGAAGTGTCTGTTTTAAATATCTCTCGCAATCCCGATACAAAAACTTCATATCAAATGCTGCTATGTTATGTCCGACAAGCACATCATTTCCGGCAAATTCCAGAAAGCGGGGCAAAACCTCGGAAAAAGGCTCTGCCTGTGCAACCATTTCGTCGGAAATATGATTTACCATACTTGCCGCGTAAGGAATGGGTTTTCCCGGATTGACAAGTTCGCTAAACTCTTCCACTATTTTACCACATCTTACCTTTACCGCGGAAATTTCTATTACTTCGTCATAATTACAGGAAATGCCCGTTGTTTCCAAATCAAAAAGTATGTAATCCGATACATAGGTACATTTCATTTTTCCTTTTTTATTATCTGACATTTTATCTGCCTTTTTCATCTGTATTTTATACCATCTGCACCAGCCATACATTGCTCCGCACCATGCAGTATCCAATCACAACTTTTATCAGCTCCGTCGCCTGCACGAAGAAGTAAACACTTACAATTCCAAGCCCTGTGAAATGTGCCAGCACAAACGCAGCCGGAACAACGATTACCCAGGTAAATACAGAGTCAAACAGAAAAGTAACCATTGTTTTTCCACCGGAGCGCAGCGTAAAGTACGATGCATGGCTAAACGAGCAGAACGGCATAATGATTGCCGAAACAGCAATAAAGCTTGTCGCCAACGCTTTGATTTCATCTGTTGTATTGTAAATCTGCGAAAAAAATCCTCCAATAACTAACATAATGGCTGCCACTATCACGCAGCAGAATACGCTGAATACAATCATTTTATTATCGGCATCTTTTGCTTTTTCCAGCTCACCTGCGCCAAGATACTGCCCGACCACAATACTGATACAGCCGCCAAGCTGTAAATAAATGATATTGAACAGATTTGTGATTGTCGTCGCAATGTTAAGTCCTGCTACAACCTCAAGCCCGCGCACCGAATAGCATTGTGTGACTGCTGTCATGCCCGCCGCCCATAGAACTTCGTTTATCATCAGCGGAAATCCTTTGATTAAGATTGCTTTTAATTCATCCTGCGGAATGCCAAAGCCTGTGTATGCACCTTTTAAATATCTGTTTTTCGCTGCATGGCTGTGCGCCCAGATAATAATGATAAGCGCTTCGATATAACGCGCCATGACTGTCGCAAGCGCTGCACCCGTAACACCAAGCTCAGGGAAAGGACCAATTCCGAAAATCAGAAGATAATCTAAAAGCGCATTACTTCCAACCGCAACAAAGCTTGCAATCATCGGCACCATTGTCTGACCAGTCTCCTTGATATTGGTCGCATAAGACTGATTGATGGCAAACGGAATTAATCCCACCATCATAATGCCAAGATACTGCAATCCGTATTGTAGCGCGACATCTGTCGCTCCGTCTCCGGCGGTATCGGTAAGATAAAGAGAAATCAGATTTGCGCCGTTTGTCACAAATAACAAAATCGCAAGCACTGTCACAAGTAGCGACGCATACAGCTTGAAACGGAAGGAATACATATGCCCTTTATGATTTCCTTTTCCATAGTACTGCGCCCCGAAAATACTTGCCGCTGACACCGCACCAAATATCGCTAAATTATATACAAAAATCAACTGATTGACAATCGCAACACCGGACATCTGCTCTGTACCGAGCTGTCCGACCATGATATTATCCAGAAAGCTTACTAAGTTTGTAATCGCATTCTGTACAATCATCGGCAGCGCCAGATATAAATATCTTTTATAAAACTCCTTATTTCCAATATATTTATTTTTGAACTTTGTAAACATAAAAACCTTTCTAAATCCAGCTAGCATTTCCCCGCTAAACGCAAGGAATTTTTAAATTATCTCGTACTGCATAAGTTCATATTTTAACCTGCAGCCCTCGCAGATTTCCGCCGGAAGCAATGCCCTTGCCACCAGCTTTAAATCCTGTGAGTCTATATCTGTTCTGCGTAAGTTTGCGTAATCTCCGTCAATACTTACCACTTCATAAAACCATGTTTCCATTGCTGTACCTCCATTTTTAAAAGACATTTCTTAACATTATATTGTCTTATTGAAATTGTTGCAAGAAATTCCCTTTAAAATTTTCTGCCTCCTCAGGCAAAAGAGAAAATTCCGCTTTTCCGTTTTTTCTTCCCTGCCGGCTTCTCCCTGACTTCTTCGGTAAAAGTCACTTCCTCTTTTTCTCAATCAGTTCTGGATACTCCTTTGTACATTTCTCAATCACATCAAGGAACCTTTCTCCGTATTTTGCTAGCTTATTTTCTCCCACACCGGAAACTGCCAGCATTTCAGCACTTGAAACCGGCACCTTCGCCGCCATATCAATCAGCGTCTTGTCACTGAAAATAATATACGGCGGCATGCCCTCCTCACGCGCAATTTCAAGACGGAGCTTCTTAAGTTTTTCAAACAGCTTGAAGCCTGTCGATGTAAGCGTTTCCATTCCCTTTGGCTTTTTCTCTGCCTTAGCTGCCCGCTCCGGTTTTTTATCTTCGTCTGTGATTTTTACCCAAACGACCGTATCCGGTTTTTTCAGTTCACTGATATCTCCAAGTTTAACCACCTGATAATCACCGACACAAAGGTATCCCTCTAATACAAGCTGATCCATCAGACGTCTTAAAAGTGCTCTGTTTGTTCCCGCCAGAACACCATAAGACTTATATCGAACCGCTCCTATTTCCTGTAATCTCGCTGTCTTTGCTCCACAAACCGTATCAATAATAATCTGTTTTCCGTATCTTCCTTTCGCCTCATACACGCAGTTAATTATTTTTTTCGCTGCTTCTGTCATGTCCAGCGTTTCAAATTCGCGCAGGCAGTTGCCGCAGTCCCCACACGGCTTTGGGGGATTTTCCCCAAAATATTTTAAAATGTAGTTCCGCAGACATTCCGTGGTATAGCAGTATCTCTCCATCACCTGCAAACGCCTGATATCCCTCTCTTTCACTGTCTGCATATCCTCAAAATCCAAATCCGGCATCTCTTTATGGTCTAATAAAAACCGGTTAATCATAATATCCTGCGGTGAAAATAAGAGAATACATTTTGCATCCAGTCCGTCACGTCCGGCTCTCCCTGCCTCCTGGTAGTAATTTTCCATGCTTTGCGGCATATTATAATGAATTACGAACCGGACATTAGATTTATCAATTCCCATTCCAAAAGCGTTGGTTGCAACTACAATACTCGTATAATCAAATACGAAATCGTCCTGCATCTGTTTCCTTTCTGCCGCACTCATTCCCGCATGATATTTTCCAACAGAAATGCCTTTCTCCTTTAACAGCTCATATAGGCTGTCCACATTTTTTCTGGTCGCACAGTAAATAATTCCGCTGTCACCGCTGTGTTCTGAAATATAATTTAAAATATATTCCTCTTTATTTTTGGGCTTATCCACCTGAAAAAACAGATTTTCCCTGTCAAATCCATTCACCAGAATATAAGGATTGTCCAGTCCCAATGTACAGACTATATCGTCCCGGACGGTTTCTGTAGCTGTAGCTGTAAATGCGCTGATAACCGGACGGTTTTCTAACATTTTGACAAATTCGACAATTTTCATGTAGCTTGGTCTGAAATCCTGTCCCCACTGGGAGATACAGTGTGCTTCGTCCACGGTCACCATTGAAATATGTATATTTTTTGCAAGTTCTAAAAAGCTTTCCGTGACAAGCCGCTCCGGTGCTGCATAAATAATTTTATACACGCCCTGTCTGGCTTTCCCAATGGTTTCATAATATTCTCTTTCCGAAAGTGAACTGTTGATAAACGCAGCCGATACGCCCGCCTCATTTAACGCTTTCACCTGATCCTGCATCAGCGAAATAAGCGGCGAAATCACTAATGTAAGTCCCGGCAAAAGCATCGCCGGTATCTGATAACACACAGATTTTCCCGCACCGGTAGGCATAACTGCAAACGTATCCCTGCCAGACAGGATGTTGTCAATTACTGTTTTCTGCCCTGCCCGGAAACCGTCATATCCAAACAGAATTTTTAATGCTTCTTCCGGGGAATGATATTTGTTATCCGGTGCCGGGGTGTTTTCAAACAATTCTGTCATCTCTTCCTCTATTATTTCGGGTATTTTATCGTGCACTAACTCGTTGTATATTTTCATTATGTCTCCTCTTGCAAAATATTCCAAATGTCATATCCTTGTCTTCTCACCGAGTCATACACAGGATGCATATTTTTATCCAGTATGCATTTAAACTCATCCATTGAATTCCTATGCTTAATTTGTATGAAAATTTCTATCAATTCTTTTTTCCCACCTCCTAGAGCAGTTCGCCATAATAGCGAACATAAACTTTTGTTTCAGTTGGAGCAAAAGAACTACCGTCTCACAGAACCTATTTTATCGCAAGGCATTTAAAAATGGAATAAATTTTGCCAAACGACAGTTTTCAAAAAACGCTCTTTCACATACGTGATACGATTCGTATCATTCCCGCAAATGCTTGTTTTTCAATATATTCTTCTGATAATTTGTATCATGAATGTTCTTTCACATACTGCAAAAATTCCGGTGTCTTTGACCAGTATTTTACACCCCAGTTTTC
>CAKRCJ010000144.1 GCA_934307185.1 uncultured Roseburia sp. | reverse complement strand
GTACTGATTATCGCCATGGTTGCATTATATTTCCTTGGCAAAAAAGCTCAGAAGAGAAAAGAAGAACAGGATGCACAGCTTGCAGCAACAGCACAGACTGTTTCTATGTTAATCATCGATAAGAAGCGGATGCGGTTGAATGAGTCCGGTCTTCCACAGGCAGTCATCGACCAGACACCGAAGCTTATGCGCCGTTCCAAGCTTCCAATCGTAAAGGCAAAAGTCGGGCCAAGAGTTATGACTTTGATTGCCGATGATGCATGTTTCGATATGATTCCTCTGAAAAAAGAAGTCAAAGCTACCGTAAGTGGTATTTATATCACAAAAGTAACCGGTATGCGTGGACCTTTAGAGAAACCGGAAGGCAAAGTAAGCTGGAGAACCAAGTTAAAGAGAAAAGCTGCAAAAGCCAACAAAGAGCTTGCACAGGAAAAGAAAGCTCTTGACGAAGAGAAAGCTGCAAAGAAAGCAAACAAAAAGAAATAACAAAAAACTGGAAGCCGGCAATTGCCTGTTTCCAGTTTTTTTATTTTGTGCTAAATTCTGAAATCTTTTGTATCCTTGGACATAATATTCATTGTAATGGTACACTCTGCCAGATGTTCATAATTGACTTCTAATTTATAATCCACTTTAATATCAATATTATTTTCTGTCTCCTTGACCGTCACCTCTGTTGCATCAATTCCAACTAACAGATTTCCAAAAGGGGTGTTGTAATAAGAAAGATTTTTTTTGTTTTTCTCAAACATCATATGTACGTTCGTAATCCCCTTTTTGGTTACATCCAAAAAATCGTCATTGACCTTAATCACACTCTTTGTCACACCGTCAAAGCCTTCCATGACCTCATCATATAAAATATAATGTTTTCCATTTTTTTTATAATAATTACCAGTCGTGATAAGCTCTAACTGCTCATTATCTTTTTCGTCTATAAACTGAAGTCCACTGATTTTCACAAGTACATCTTTTGTCATTTTATCAGTTCCTTTCTTTCGTGGTTAAACTAACTGCTGTCACTGCGTATCATATATTAACTTGTTTTTTCTGAATTGGCAAGTAAATTCAAAAAGGGAAGATATTTAAACTGAATTTTATAATTTCCCTCTTTTAATATCTGTTCGTATTCTTCTTCCTCAAGAACCTCCCTCAGCTTTTGTTCTGCTTCTTCGCCTGTCACCTCATACATGCTGCCGGAAAAGCACATATTTGGATACAAAACGCACCACCAGTTATGTCCTTCCCCCGTACCAATCACAACCCGGAGTGCCTCATAATCGCCTGCCGGAAAGGTATAAGCACCATATGTTTTTACCGGAAAGGAAGTATCCTCCAGATTTGCAGTCACCGGATACTGATATCCCTCTTTTAAAACAACTCCCCTAGCAACTGAGACAATTTCATCTAAATTGTCATCCACAACTTTTTCGCATTCCGATAAATTATCCACACCCTGTAACTTTTGTCCCAGATAACCACCGACTGCATCCCTGACCTTTAACTTTAAATTCTGGTCTTCTTCGCTGTCGCTGTTGGCAAGCACATGAAACCGGAGCACCTTTCCTGCAATCTCCTCCTGTAATCTGACATGTCTTGTATATAATACAAATGTTACTGCAAAAACAAATAACCCCACAACCACTGCGGCATAAAAAACGCTTTTTCTTTTCATTTTTCTGGTCTCCTTCTATGTATGATTTTATAGATAACTAAAATTGAGTTTCGCAATTACCTGATATTTTCATACACATAAGCATTCCCGGAAAAATATATCTTATTCATTCTTCCAGTTAATTTTTACCAGATAGTTAATCTGAATTTCCTGCTCATACAAATCTTTCCGGTCCTTGTACTTAAAATACCATTCCCGGTTATTTTCTCCGAGCATTTTATAACTGTTGGTTATATCAATCTGCTGCATCTGCGCTTTTTTTGCGATTGCATTAAGATATTCCTGCAGTCTCTCATTTCTTTTGTTCCCGTCTGAGCCTGTTTTGCTTAAAGCTTCGCCCTCCGCAGATACATTAACCGTCACCCACTGTTTTTTTACCCCCTGCTTATCAAGCTTTTTCTCCTGACGGATATGACAGGAAATACCGGTAAATTTCACATACTCCTCCGGCGCAAGTTCTAGCATATACTCTTCCATCTCATTTTGTGTAAAAAATGATGCCAGTGCAGTTTTTGTATCCACAAGTCCTGCGGCACTTCCGCGTTTCCATACCTCGTACCCGGTCACCTGTGGCATTTCGTCTGTCAACTCCACATACGGAATAAAAAGTGTCTCCAGATGATTCTGTCTCTCCTGATAAAGCATTCCTATTGTTGGATAGACCTTTTTTTTCACCCCGGAGGCATTTTCTATTAACTCCTCCAGATAGTTTCCCATCACAAGCCCCGCGTCCTCACCGCTTTGTATAATGGCATCGCAGTTATCAGTCGCAATGACATAGGCATTAAGCGGCACTTCTTTTTCCTTTTCTAACAGGGCAAGCGCCCCGTCCACCGCCGCCGTGTCCTCTAAAAACTCTTTTTCCACAAGAACGACTTTTAAATGGTTATAATCCACAATTTTATTGCCTGCATACTTCTGGTTTAGCCACTGCTTCTTAAAATCTCCTTCCGCCCTTAGGTTAAGCAGTACCGGAAAGCTTTTATCCTCAAGTTCTTCCACATTACAGCCCTGTAAAAAAAGACAGCCCAAAAGCAGCATCGCTGCCGCCACACTTTTCCCTTTCCCACTTTTTTTCAGGCGGGAAAAAAGATATAAAAGCACCGGCAGACCTACAACAAACGGCGTTCCCATCCTTAACAGAAGACGCTCCACCAGTGCCAGAAATTCTCCGTTCCGATAAAAGGCAGACGCGCAAAAATATACAAGCACAAGAACTGTCAGATAAAATAACAGCTTTGCATTCGGTTTTACTTTGCCACCACATCTCATAAAACCATGCAGCATAATGTTTCCTCCATAAAAAATCATACTGTTTAACAGTGCATACAGCGTAAAAAACCAGATACCAAACATAAATGCATCGGTTCTTTTCAAAAATCCACCGCTTATCTGCATCCGGCTCATCATCGTAACCGCCGGAAAACGCATTGATGCAAGCGCGTCTGCACCAAACATTCCAAGTAAAATCAGATATAGCACCAGAAGAACCGCACCGGAAAAAAGGACTGCTCTTAGCGCATTCTTTTTTAATACTTCTTTTTCTTCCCCCTCTGTCACATACTCCTGCAAAAAAAGAACAATAGAAACAATGGAATAGCAAAAGAAAACATAATAACTTCCATTTATGGCATTATCTGCATCCGTTGTAAAAACCGGAGACCAGTACGAAACCTGTACTTCCCCTGCTGCCGCAAAAAGCATGAGAAACAGTGGTATCATAAGAAACCAGAACAGTATTTCGTAAACTCTTGCCCGCCCTTCGATTCCGCCTGCCATACTGTAAAGCGCCAGAAGCAGCAATAAAAACAGCACCAGATAAAAGCTTACATTCTGCACCAGATGCTCCAGTACAAGCGTGGAAAAAATATATGCCGCATAAGATGCCATTGTCACAAAATAAATAAAATAAAGGAAAAGGAAAATTGCACCGCCCCATTTTTTACAGTGCTTTATAATATAGTTTTCATAGCCTTCTTTCATTTCCTCTGACAATGCTGTCAATATTTTCAAAAAGATAAGCCCGGACACGACTCCTGCCACAATGCAGAAAATTCCGTCTCTTCCCGCATACTGCGCCAACGCAGTCGGTATTAATAATGTTCCTATTCCAAGAAAATCATATGTTAAAAGCCGAAACACCTGTCTGCCTGAAATTTTATTATTCTCCGAAAACATAGATTAATGCCTTTCTTTCCGTTTTCCAAAAAAAGTAAGTTTTGTCCGCTCTTTTGGATTTGCATATATTGGACGCTTCCGCAATTTCCGGAACGGCTGTCTCCAGATAAAATCCCTTTCATCCTCATAATTGTTCAAATCCGCCCCTACAAACGGCATAAGATAAGGAATTCCAAAGCTGGTAAGATGTGACAAATGTGTAAGCACTGCAAGCAATCCTAAGAGCATTCCAAAATATCCTAACCACGCGCACAATGCGATAAAGAAAAACTTCAAAATCCGAAATGCCGTTGCAAATTCCTCATTTGGAATTGCAAAAGAACACAATGCAGTAAACGATATCACAATTACAACAATAGGACTTACAAGATTAGCTTCAACGGCTGCCTGTCCGATGATTAATCCGCCGACAATCCCAATCGTATTGCCCATTGCCCCCGGAAGCCTCACTCCCGCTTCCCTTAAAAGTTCAAACGAGATTTCCATAATAAGCACCTCCACAACGGCAGGAAACGGAACACCCTGCCTCGCCTCTGCAAATGATAAAAGCAGTGTTGTCGGTAAAATCTGTGTATGGAAATTTGTCACTGCCAGATAAAATCCCGGAAGTGTCATTGCAAAAAAAGATGCCATATAGCGAAGCATTCTCCCAAAGGTTGCAATTTCAAATCTGTTATAATAATCATCGCTTGTGCGGATAAAGGAATTGTAATCTGTCGGCAGAATAAGCGCGATTGGGGAATTGTCTGACATTACAATAACTCTTCCTTCCAATATTGCCATGGCTGCCCTATCCGGGCGCTGCGTTGTCTGAAACTGCGGAAACGGCGAATACCATTTCTTTTCCGCCAACTGTTCTAAGACTCCGCTGTCTAACACACCGTCAATTTCAAAATAACTTAATCTCTGCTCTATTTCTTTTATCAGCTTCGGATGTGCCAAATCCTCCACATAAACAAGATACACATTTGTATTGGAGCGTATTCCCGCCTTAAGCTCCCGCACTTTTACTCTTGGAGATCGGATACGTTTCCGGATAAGTGCCGCATTCTGTTTTACCGAGTCACAGAAGCCCTCATTCGAACCACGGATTACTTTTTCCGAGTCCGCCTCCGTAATTCCCATATTCGGATAACCATCGTCCGGAATTTTTACCGCCTTGTCAAATCCGTCCACAAAAAGAATTGCCTCGCCGGTTAAAAGTCCGCTCACGGCCTCCTCAATTGTCTCAAAATAAGTAGCATCGGAAATTCCAAGGGCATTTTCTGACAAAATCGAAAGTATCTGTTCTTTTGGCAACCCATTCAAAAATTTTAAAGTTTCCCCCAATGCAGAAGTTCCCATATCAACAGACACTTCAATAAAAGTCAGATAACACTTCGTATCCTGATTTTTTCCAAGCGTCATCTTCTTTTTCTTAATATCTGCGCAGTCAGAAAAATACTGCTCCATTGCGTTAATATTTTCACTAAGTACAACCGAAACATTGTTTTTTTCAGGATTTTTCATTCCGTCTCTCCTTTACTACTACAAAAAAAGGATAGGCAGAATGCCTATCCTTTTTCTAGTCTGTTCGGTTTTTGAATTTTTATACGCAGTTATTCCTGTTCCCTTATCATTGCTTTCACAGCGACTGCCTGATTATTCACATGCTGATGCATCGTCTCTGTCACTTTATCCTTGTTCTTATTCGACAATCCTTCCACAATATCTTTGTGTTCCTTCATAAGAATTGGATAGTTACTCTCATCCTTTAAATATTCCACACGGTAACGGTACATCTGTTCCCTTAAATTATTCAGCATATTCACAAGCTTTGGATTGCCGGTTGACTGATAAATAATATCATGGAACTTCACATCCGCTTCTGCAATTTTTTTGACATTCTTTGTCTTGGTGGACTCTTCAAACTCATGCATTGTTGCAATCAGTTCATTTAACTGTTCCTCTGAAATCTGCTCACATGCAATCTTGGCTGCAAGCTCATCTAGCGCTTCACGGATCTGAAGAACATCCTCCATATCCTTCTCTGTCATCTTTGCAACCTCAGCGCCCTTTCGCGGAATGGTTACTGCAAGTCCTTCCTGCTCTAACATACGGATTGCCTCACGAATTGGTGTACGGCTCACCCCCAGCTTGGCTGCAAGCTGTAATTCCATCAAACGCTCGCCCGGCTTTAATTCCCCTTTTAAAATTGCCTCTCTTAACGTGTTAAACACAACATCTCTCAGCGGAAGATACGCATCCATATTCAATGTTAAATCTTCTGTCAT
>CAKRCJ010000143.1 GCA_934307185.1 uncultured Roseburia sp. | reverse complement strand
GGGAAGGGGAACGGGAGAACTGCTTTACCATTTCAGACAAAGCCAGATGTATTGCGGGCGGTGTGTTAGAAGCACTACTTCATGCCGGAATTCTTCCGCAGTAAGCCGGGCATAGTTAGATTTTTTAATTTGTATAAAAGTTCAGGAGAATAAAAAGATGATATACTTTGACAATGCTGCGACAACCCTGCCAAAACCGGAGGAGGTTGCGCAGGCAGTAAAAGATTGTTTTTCTTATATCGGCAATGCAGGAAGAGGGGCAAATGAGGCTTCTCTTTTTACGTCCAGACTGATTTTTCAGACGAGAAGACAGCTCGCAGAGTTATTTCATATGAAGGATGGAGAGAAAAACGCGGCGGCAGAACGCATTATTTTTACGATGAATGCGACAGAAAGCTTAAACATTGTCTTAAAGGGGCTGTTTTCTCCTGGTGACCATGTGATTACAACGGCAATGGAGCATAACAGCGTTTTACGTCCGCTTTATGAGCTTGAGGAAAAAGGCGTTGCGCTCACCATTATTCCCTGTGAAAAGGGCGGCATAATTTCTTTGGAAAAAATGGAGCAGGCAATCGGCAGCAATACAAAAGCAATCGTTTGTACCCATGCTTCCAATGTTACAGGAAATGGAAATGATATCGCAAAAATCGGCGCTTTGTGTAAAAAATATAATCTACATTTTATTTTGGATGCATCCCAGACAGCAGGGGTAGTCCCCATTGATATGGAGCAGGATAATATTTCTGCACTCTGTTTTACCGGGCATAAGGGACTTTACGGACCGCAGGGGACCGGTGGGATTGCGCTTGCAGACGGTGTATGGGTGAAGCCTCTTTTATCCGGGGGAAGCGGAATACATTCTTTTGAAAAGCAACACCCGGCGGAATTTCCGGCTGCATTAGAGGCAGGAACGTTAAATGGGCATGGAATTGCGGGACTGCATGCAGCATTGAGCTGGATACAGAAAATGGGCGTGGAGAATATCAGTCAAAAAGAGCTTGCACTTGCAGCGCGTTTTACAAAAGGAATTGCAGCAATTCCCGGAATTTGCATTTATGGGGAAAAAGAAAAAACGGTTGGCATTGTTGCCTGCAATATTGCAGGGCTTTCTTCTTCCTATGTCAGCGACTGCCTGGCAGAAGATTATGGGATTGCCACAAGGGCAGGCGCGCATTGTGCACCGCTTATTCATGAGTATTTTGGGACAGAAAGACAGGGAATAGTGCGGTTTAGTTTCTCTTATTTTAACACGGAAAAAGAAGTGGATACCGCGGTAGAAGCCATGCGGGAAATTGCAGATAAAAACCGTGGAAAAGTGACGGCTTATGTCGGGGCGGGCGGAAAGACGACAAGTATCATGGAACGCGCCAAAGAATGCAAGGCACAGGAAAAGAGGGTTTTAATTCTCACCACCACAAAAATGCTGATACCACAGGAAAAAGAACGATTTGCACCTTTCGATGTGCAGATGGGAAACGATACAAAATCCTTCTGGTGTGAAGAGAGAAGGAGAGAGGATATAAAAGCATATTTTTCTAAAGTGGAGGACATACTGGAAAACCATTTTTGCTGCATTGCAGGTACGCCGATTCCCGGCACAGAAAAATTTGGAATGCTCCCGGAGCGGGTTATGGAAGAACTTTTTTATCTGGCAGACGAGATTTTAATTGAAGCAGACGGCTCGGCACATATGCCGGTGAAAGCTCCGGCAGAATGGGAACCGGTGTTATTCCCCTGGTTTGATGAGGTTGTCATTGTCATGGGAAAGCATGCAATCGGGAAGCCGTTATGTGAGGTCTGCCACAGATTAGAGTATGCAAAGCGGATTTTAAACTGCGGGGTTGATAAAATCGTGACAGAGCAGGACATCTGCCTGCTGGCGGAAAAAGGGTATGAAATTCCAATCCGGGAGAAATATCCGCAGGTAAGGATTTCAGTTATATATGGAAATGCCATTGAAAAAACAGAAAATATAACGTAAATGTGGAAATATAATAGATGAATAGATAAAAAACTTCTTGACATTGCAACTTTAATACGGTAAACTAACAGACAAATATAAGAAATCGATGAGCAAGAAGAGTACCTCATAGAATGCTTTACAGAGAGTTGGCGGCGGGTGGAAAGCCGATAAGACACTATGCAGGGAATGGGTTTGTGAGAGCAAAGCGAACCAGCAGAATAGCTGCAGTAGCGGATGCCGTGTCCTCACGTTACAGGGGTATGATATATTACGTATCAGAATGAGGTGAAACATGATTTGGTGGCGGATTTTCCAGAAGATTGGAAAGTCCGCTTTTTGTGTTACAGGAAAAGACTTCATAATTTTTCTGTATCACAAAGGAGAAAAGAGCATGTTTCATGAAGAAGGGTGGCACCACGAAGAAATATCGTCCCTGACCGGAGAATAAATCCGGTCAGGGATTTTTTTACTTTATAGGAAGTTGTTTTCCTATAAAGTAAAAAACACTCCGCGAGGATGTGCCAAGAAACATTCTTTGTTATGCAGCCGGGAAGATACTTTTGGATTATGGAAAAAGAAAGGAAAAGATTATGAAGCGGATTTATAAAGTGTATAAAAAAACAGTCAGTATTGTAAATGAAACACCCACAGCAATGTATGAAAACCTGATGAATACAGACTCTGGAACAAAAAAAACAGGCTTTCTGTTAGAAAGCTATGATAAAAATTATGACCGCTATACGTTTATGGGAGTGGATCCGGAGGAAATTATCACATCTGAAAAGAACAGCCTTGTCATTACCAGCAGAGATGGCACGAAAAAAGTAAAAAATGGAAATCCACTGGAAATGCTAAAAGAATATTACAGCGATTTTGAGATAAAAAAGGAAAATGATGAACTGAACTTTTCCGGTGGGCTGGTTGGAAATCTTGGCTATGATTTTGTAAGGTATACGGAACATATCCCGGATGACAATCCGGACGAAATTGGCATAGAAACTATCCAGTTTATGCTGATGAAAGAGTTTTTGATTGTAGACCAGGTGGCAGAAACACTGACTGCGGTTATTCTGGAAACGCCGGATGCACTAGGCGAAAAAAGAGCAGTAAAAGCAGCGGAGGCATTGCTTGAAAAAGCGATGGAAAAGCATGCGGAAAAGCCAATAGAGCTGCAGCAGGATGGTGTCATCGTACATAAATCAGATACGTTAGAGCAATATAGCAGGAAGGTCAGAAAAATTAAAGAATATATTCGAGAGGGACATATTTTTCAGACAGTGTTGTCACAGCGATGGACAATTGAAACAAAACAGGATGGGTTTTTATTATACCGGAAATTAAAAGAATTAAATCCGTCACCATATCTTTATTATTTTAATTTTGGTTCATTTGAAATAATCGGAAGTTCACCGGAAATGATTGTAAAACAGCAGGGAAAACGTGTGTTTACCTGCCCGATTGCCGGAACAAGGCCAAGAGGAAAAAATGCTAAAGAGGATACGGCACTGGAAAAAGAACTGTTAGCGGATGAAAAAGAAAAAGCAGAGCATGTGATGTTAGTTGACCTTGCAAGAAATGATATGGGACGCATCAGTGAATTTGGAACCGTCAAAGTCACCGATTTTATGAATGTACAGAAATATTCCCATGTCATGCATATCGTATCCATGGTAGAGGGAAGAAAAAAAGGTGCATTTCATCCACTGGATTTAATTGCATCATTTCTTCCGGCAGGAACATTAAGCGGAGCACCGAAAATCCGGGCAATGGAGATTATTGATGAATTAGAAAACGTAAAGCGGGGGCTTTATGGCGGCGCGACCGGATATATTGATTTTTCCGGCGATATGGATTTTTGCATTACAATCCGTACCATGATAAAAAAACAGAACAAGGTATATTTACAGGCGGGAGCAGGAATTGTTGCAGATTCCATACCGGAAAGAGAATATGAAGAATGCTGTAACAAAGTGATGGCGCTTGCAAAAACATTGGTGAAGGAGGAAAAACTATGATTTTACTAATTGATAATTATGACTCATTTACTTATAACCTGTATCAGTATATTGGGACATTTACAAATGAGATAAAAGTGGTGCGGAATGATAAAATTACGCTTCAGGAAATAAAATTACTCCATCCGGAAAAAATCGTGCTCTCCCCAGGTCCGAAAAGCCCGAAAGAAGCGGGTATCTGTATAGATGTCGTGAAAGAATTTTATGATAGTATTCCAATTCTTGGCATTTGTCTTGGACACCAGTGTATCGGAGAGGCATTCGGCGGTGTTGTCTCCTATGCAAAAGAGCTGTTTCATGGAAAACAGTCGGAAATCATTCATGATGGACAGGGGATTTTTAAAGGGATTGAGTCTCCGGTGCGTGTGGCAAGATATCATTCGTTAGCAGTCCGGAAAACTTCCCTTCCAGAATGTCTTCTTGTGACGGCAGAGACAGCGGATGGTGAAATTATGGCAGTCAGACATAAAGAATTTCCGGTATATGGACTTCAGTTTCACCCGGAGTCTATTTATACGGAGCATGGAAAACGCATGATTGAAAATTTTCTCTCTGTAAACAGGGAAAGGAGAATGGCATGATATTAGACGAGATTGTAGCAGATAAAAAGAAACGCCTTATCGAACATAAAAAGAAGATAAGCGAAACAGAAATGAGAACAATGGCAGAAAGCAAAAAAGGAATACAGCACCGTTTTTATGATGCCTTAAGAAAAGAACAGATTTCCATTATCGGTGAATTTAAGAATGCATCACCTAGTCTTGGAAAAATTAAAAGTAAAATTAATTTAGAAGAAAGAATTAGAGAATATAATAATTCCGTGGATGCAATTTCATGTTTGACAGAGGAAGACCACTTTCATGGAAATACAGATTATCTGAAATATATCCGGAGTATTACAAGCCTTCCGGTCTTAAGAAAAGATTTCATGATTGATGAATATCAGTTTTATGAGGCAAAAGCAATCGGAGCGGATGCGGTGTTGCTTATTGCAGCCATATTAGATGATACACAGATGAAAGCTTTTTATGAACTGGCAAAGGAGCTTTCAATGGACAGTCTTGTGGAAGTACATAATGAAAAAGAAATGGAACGTGCGCTAAAGCTGGATGCAGAAATTATCGGAGTAAATAACAGGAATTTAAAGGATTTTACCATTGAACTGGACACGACAAGACGGCTTTCTGAAATGGTTCCAAAAGAAAAAGTGCTTGTGGCGGAAAGCGGTATCACGACAGATGCGGATGTAAGATTTTTAAAACAATGCAGGGTAGATGCTTTTTTAATTGGAAGGGCATTAATGGAGACAGAGCATCCGGCAGAGACTGCTTCACACTGGAAGGAGCTTACATGACAAAAATAAAAATTTGTGGAATACGAACTGTGGCAGAAGCAGAATATCTAAATCAATATCCAGTTGATTATGCTGGAATAGTGTTATATGAAAAAAGCAAGCGATATGTCCCATTTGTTAAAGTACAGGATATATTTAAGAAATTAAATCATAATATAACAAAAGTGGCGGTGGCGGTATCGCCGGATGAAACAGTCAGACAGAAAGTGGCACAAGAAGGCTTTGATATATTACAGGTTCATGGGGAATGTAAAAAACGGCTGTCTTGGCATGGCAGCGACAGGTTAAAAATCTGGCGGGCAGTCAATGTGGGTAATATAAATGACCTGTTACATTTTGACTGGGAGGAAGCAAAACGATTCGACGCAATTGTCCTGGATGCCAAAAACTACGGAAGTGGCCAGACTTTTGGATGGGATACGGAAAATCAGACAGAGATACTTTTTAATTTCCGTGAAAAATTGAGAACACAGGATATATCATTTATATTGGCCGGAGGTCTTAATGCAGACAATGTGAAAGAAGGAATACGTTTATTTTCCCCAGATATCGTAGATGTGAGCAGTGGCGTTGAAAATGAGACTGGAAAAGACAAAGATAAAATCGAAAACTTTGTAAAACAAGTGAAAAACATATAAATTATATTTAGATTTAATAAATACAAGGAGGCTTATATGAACAAAAAAGCATATTATGGAGAATTCGGCGGACAGTATGTTGCAGAATCCCTGATGAATACATTAGAGGAACTGGATACAGCATTTGAGGAGGCAATTAACGATTTAGAATTTTTAAAGCAGTATCATTATTATTTAAAACAATATGTTGGAAGAGAGACACCTCTTTAT
>CAKRCJ010000142.1 GCA_934307185.1 uncultured Roseburia sp. | reverse complement strand
GCTCACGGGTATTTTTAACAGAGAAGGCTTCTACCGCAGGATTGGTGAGATATTAGAGGAAATCCGGCAGGAAAAGAGACTGCCGAAGCTTGGAATAATGTTTATTGACCTGGATAATTTCAAACATTATAATGATACCTATGGTCATGACGTGGGAGATTTTGTTCTCGTGGAAATGGCGCATATTTTCCGCGAAGTCTGTGGGGAGGATGGTTTTGTCTGCCGGTATGGCGGTGATGAATTCCTGATTTTCCTTTATACAGACCAAAAAGAGGTTTTTGAGGAAAAGGCAAAAGAAATTTACAGGCAGATTGAGCAGTCTGGTGGATTTGCGGAAGAAATATGCAATAAACTTGGAAAAGAGATTGTGATTGATAAGAAGTATCAGATATCCTGTTCAATCGGGATTGCGGCATCAGCTGACATTCAGACAGAAGAGGATATGACGAAGATGATAAAACACGCGGATGACCTTCTCTATTCCATTAAAACAACAACAAAAGGAACTTACCGTATATGAAAATAGCTTTACCTGAGAAAGTAACTTATATTATAGATAAACTGACAGAGCAGGGATTTGAAGCCTATGCTGTTGGAGGCTGTGTGCGTGATACGATACTTGGCAGGACGCCGATGGACTGGGATATCACCACATCCGCAAGACCGGAGCAGGTCAAGAAACTTTTTTCGCACACAATTGACACCGGAATTTTGCACGGAACAGTGACGGTGATGCTTGCACATGAAGGCTTTGAAGTTACTACCTACAGGATTGACGGAGAATATGAGGATGCAAGACATCCGAAAGAAGTACAGTTTACTTCAAATTTATTAGAAGATTTAAAGCGCAGGGATTTCACCATTAATGCGATGGCTTATAATGAAAAAGACGGGCTTGTGGATGCATTTGAAGGAATAGAGGATATAAAAAAAGGTATCATCCGGTGTGTTGGAAATGCAACGGAACGTTTCTCGGAGGATGCGCTAAGGATGTTACGCGCCGTCCGTTTTGCTGCACAGCTTGGTTTTTCCATCGAAGAAAAAACAACAGAGGCTATCATGGCTTTAGTGGGAAATATCGAAAAAGTCAGCGCAGAGCGTATTCAGATTGAACTGGTAAAGCTTTTAACTTCAAAACACCCGGAGCAGTTAAAAACAGCGTATGACACAGGACTTACCGGTGTTTTCTTACCGGAATTTGATGTCATGATGCAGACACCACAAAACAACATACATCATTGCTATACGGTGGGGGAGCATACATTAAAGGCATTGACACTTGTAGAAAATGATAAGGTTGAGCGCCTTGCTGTGCTGCTTCATGATGTTGCAAAGCCACAGTGTAAAACGTTCGATGAGAAAGGATGCGACCATTTTTACGGACACCCGAAAGAGGGAAGTGTTATGGCAAGGCAGATTTTGCGGAGGCTTAAGTTTGATAATGACACAACTGACAGGGTATGCAGACTCATTTTGTGTCATGACGATAATCCGCCGCTTGAGAAAAGAGCAGTCCGCCGGGCAATTCACCGGAATGGAATAGAGCAGTACCCACGACTTTTTGACGTTAAAATGGCAGATGTATTGGCCCAGAGTGAATATAAGAGAGAAGAAAAAATAGCATATATAAAAGAGTATGAGGCAATTTACCGTGAGATTATGCAGAAGAAGGAATGTCTTTCTATTAAAGAGCTTGCAATTACCGGTACCGACCTTATTGCGGATGGAATGAAGCCGGGAAAACAAATCGGTGAAACCTTAAAGCAGCTTTTAGATTATGTACTTGAAGATCCTGAGAATAACACAAAGGAAAAATTATTAGAACAAGTTCATAAAATGTGAACCCCTCACATATGATGAAATGAGCAAAGAGAGAGGAAGTCTCTCTTTACCATATTTGTCAGATGGAGGGGTTTTTCATGTATATCAGGCCGGAACAGATTTTAGAACAGTATGAGATAGAAGTAAAGTCCATTTCAAAGGGGAGAGACTGTTTTTTATGCGAAACAAATCTAGGGACGAAAGCATTGAAAGAATATCGCGGTTCAAAAGAGCGCGCAAAGTTTCTGGCCCGGATGCTCGTGTTTTTAAAAGAAAAAAATCTTGTGGTGGAGCAGATTATTTTTACGAAGGAAGAGGAACCGGTTTCTTTAGACGAGGAGGAACAGAAATATCTGCTTATGGATACATTCCGTGGTGCGGAATGTGATACAAAAAGCAGAGGGGACATGATATGTGCGGTAAAGCTTTTGGCAGCATTACATAATGCTTCAGAAGAATTTGAAGGTGATGAAGTGCCGGAATTTGTGAAAATGAACCCGGATGCGCTGCTGTTGCTTTATGAAAAGCATAACAGGGAGCTGCGGCAGGTAAAAAATTATATCCGGTCAAGAAAAAAGAAAAATGAATTTGAGGAAATGTTTGCAAGGCAGTATGATAATTTTTTTAAAAAGGCAGATGCCGTGACCGAAAAATTACGAAAAATGAACCCGGACCAGTCGCTTACCGGATTTTGTCATGGGGATTTTAACCAGCACAATATTATATTTGCAAAAGAGGGACCGGCAATTGTAAACTTTGTTAATTTTTCTTATCATATCCGTGTGGGGGATTTGGCAAACTTTATCCGTAAAATGATGGAAAAAAACAACTGGAATGAAGAACTTGGAATAGAACTCATCAAGTCGTATGAGAACGTGAGAAAATTAGAAAAACAGGAGTTGTCTTATCTGTATTTTTATCTGGCATATCCTGAAAAATTCTGGAAAATTGCAAATCATTATAATCAGTCGCATAAAGCGTGGCTTTCCGGTAGAAATATTGAGAAACTGACAAATGTAATTGCACAGGAGGACGCAAGGGAGCGGTTTCTTCAAATTCTGTTTCAATTTATTGCAGAATGAGCTATACTTGGGGGTAGAAAAACAGAAACCAATCAGGAGGAAGCATTGAGAAATATACCTAAGAAAATAATAATTTTTTGTACATTGTTTGTTCTTGTGCTGTCGGGATGTGGGGAACAACAGTCGCAGCCGGTTGCAGCAGAAAGATATTATAATCCTTCCAGTGACAAAGCAAAAAGCACAGAAGCTGCGGAAGAAAAAGAGAAAGCTGCTTCGGATGTTACAATTGGTACGGATTTATATATGATTATGAAAAATGATATGACAACAGAGCAGCTTATTTTAAAGCAGCTCGTATCGGGAAAGCAATATATGTATCAGTATTCATTATCGACCACATTTCTGGATAAATATGGAGACAGCACTTCTGCAGCAGAGTTTGAGCCGGGACGTGCCGTGCATATAGGCTCAAAAGACACCGCCGGCAGATTGAAGGAAATGCAGCTTGCGGATGAAGTATGGGAATATTCCGACATTGTAAGATATTCTATTGATGCAGAGCGGGGGATTTTTAAAATTGCAGATACAAAGTATTCGTATTCAGATGATATTTTTGTGGAGTCGGATGGAGAACAGATACAGCTTTCGGATTTGGATGGAAAAGATGAAATCCGTGTCATAGGAATTGGAAAGAAAATATTGTCGGTGTCTGTGACGGCAGGACAGGGCATCTTAGAACTTCAGAATACAGACATATTTGAAGGCAGTTATATTCAGATAGGAACAAAGATTTTTGCCCGGATTACAAAAGATATGCAGCTTGAAATTATGGAAGGAACCTATAATGTGACAGTTGCAAATAACGGGTATGGCGGAACGACAGAGGTTACAATTAACCGTGGCGAGACAGTGACGCTTGATTTGGAGGAATTAAAGGGAGAAGGACCGAAAACCGGAAAAATAGTATTTTATATAGATGTAGAAAATACAGAGGATGAAGACTGCGCAACAATGGAAATTGACGGAAAAACAGTCGATTACAGTGAACCGGTGGAATTAACTTACGGTGTTCATTCCATAGATGTCACAGCAGATGGTTACGAAGATTACAGTAAAAAGCTGTTTGTAAATTCAGCCGCAGCCAATATTGATATTGAACTGACAAAATCAGACAGTGAGGAGGACTCTGAGAGCACGGAGGCAACGGAGGAGAAAGACAGCGAAAGCACAGAGGATACCGGTACGGCGGAGAGCACGGAGACAGTAGAGGGTAGTGAGACAACAGAAAGCAGCGAGTCATCAGAGGATGTTACGTCTGATTATCTGTCCACATTGTCAGATATTATAACTTCACTTACAAATTAGGAAGAAAACATACATTTTACTTGAAAATGAATGGAGACAAAGCTAAACTATAAACAAATAAAATATTTTGGGAGGGAAACTATAATGAACTACAAAGAAATGTATGAAGAGTGGTTGAATAATCCGTATTTTGATGAGAAAACAAAAGAGGAATTAAAAGCTGTCGGAAATGATGAAAAAGAGATAGAGGACCGCTTTTATATGGATTTAGAGTTTGGTACGGCAGGACTTCGCGGAGTCATCGGTGCAGGAACAAACCGTATGAATGTTTACACAGTACGCAAGGCAACACAGGGACTTGCAAATTACATAAATAAAGTTGGTGCAAAGGACAAGGGGGTTGCCATTGCCTACGATTCAAGAAGAATGTCACCGGAGTTTGCAGATGTTGCAGCATTATGCCTTGCAGCAAACGGAATTAAAGCATATGTTTTTGAGTCACTGCGCCCGACACCGGAGCTTTCCTATGCAGTGCGTTATTTAGGATGTACCGCAGGTATTAATATTACAGCGAGCCATAACCCACCGGAATATAATGGATACAAAGTATATTGGGAGGATGGCGCACAGATTACACCTCCACATGATTCCGGTATTATGGATGAGGTGAAGAAAGTAACCGATTATGCAACAGTTAAGACAATGGACAAGGATGAAGCAGTAAAAGCAGGTCTTTACCAGGTTATCGGGGCAGATATTGACGACCCGTATATTGCTGAGTTAAAGAAGCTTGTGCTTCATCAGGACTGCATTGATAAAGTAGGGGCAGATTTAAAAATCGTTTATTCCCCGCTTCACGGAACAGGAAATATTCCGGTGCGCCGTGTGTTAAAAGAGCTTGGATTTAAAAATGTGTATGTAGTTCCGGAGCAGGAGCTTCCGGACGGCAATTTCCCAACCGTAAGCTATCCGAACCCGGAAGCAGCAGAAGCCTTTGAGCTTGGACTTGCTTTAGGTAAAAAAGTGGATGCAGACCTTATTCTTGCAACAGACCCGGATGCAGACCGTCTTGGCGTTTATGTAAAAGATTCAAAGACCGGGGAATACCACAGTTTAACCGGTAATATGTCCGGCTGTCTGATTGGTGATTATGTCATCGGCCAGAGAAAAGAACTTTATGGCCTGCCGGAGGATGGCGCGTTTATCCGTTCCATCGTTTCTACCAATATGGCAGATGCGATTGCAAAATACTATGGCATTGAACTTGTGGAGGTATTAACCGGCTTCAAATTTATCGGACAGAAAATTCTTGAATTCGAAAAGACTGGAAAAGGAACTTATCTTTTTGGTATGGAGGAAAGCTATGGCTGCCTGACCGGAACCTATGCAAGAGATAAAGACGCAGTCGATGCATCCATGACACTGTGCGAAGCAGCTGCTTATTATAAGACAAAGAATATGACACTCTGGGATGCAATGCTTGCCATGTATGAGCGTTACGGCTATTACAAGGATGATGTAACAGCCATCACCTTAAAAGGTATCGAAGGACTTGCCAAGATACAGGAAATCATGAATACCTTAAGAGACAATGCACCAGAGCAGATTGGCAGCTATAAAGTAACCGCAGTGCGTGATTATAAGAAGGATACGATTACAGATACCGCAACAGGCGCAGTAAAACCGACCGGGCTTCCTTCATCCAATGTTTTATATTATGAATTAGAAGATGACGCATGGGTATGTGTAAGACCATCCGGAACAGAGCCAAAAGTAAAATTCTATCTGGGTGTCAAAGGAACCTCTTTAGAGGATGCAGAGGAAAAATCAAAAGCATTGTCACAGTCTGTACATGCGATGATTGAAAAAATGCTGTAATCTGCGCCCAAAATGCCGGGAAATGCCCAAAACAAGGCGAATTTTCTTGACAAAGGACTGGAAAACAAGTATAAATATGGATGTAGGTATTTTAGAAGAAAAAAACCTCATATATCATAAAGTGAAAATCCAGAGGAGGAATTTTTAACATGAACAAAGCAGAATTAGTTGCAGC
>CAKRCJ010000141.1 GCA_934307185.1 uncultured Roseburia sp. | reverse complement strand
TTGAAGATGAACACGACGAAGAAGAGACAATGATTGAAAAGCTTCCAGATGGAAGTTACATTATGGATGGTATGACACCAGCCGAAGAAGCACTTGAGGTTTTACAGGCGGATATCTCCGAGGCGGAGGAGTTTGAAACGTTAAACGGACTGTTGATTTCGCTTTTTGACCGTATCCCGAGCAATAATGAGAAGTTTGAGACAGATGCATTCGGATATCATTTTGAAGTGTTGACTGTTGAGAATAAAATGATTCGGAAGGTTAAAATTTCAAAGCTTCCAAAAAACAAAGAAACAGTGGATGACTCTTGCCAGAATACACAAACAGTGCTACAATAATTAATCTGAGTGATTTAAAATTTTGACAAATGAAAAATATAAAATAAGAAGAGAGGATACAAATTTATGTCAGGACATTCAAAATTTGCCAATATTAAGCATAAGAAGGAAAAAAATGATGCTGCAAAAGGTAAAATCTTTACCATTATCGGTAGGGAAATTGCAGTAGCAGTAAAAGAAGGCGGACCAGACCCATCCAATAACTTTAAGCTTGCACAGGTTGTTGCAAAAGCAAAGAGCAATAACATGCCAAACGATACCATTGAGCGTGGTATCAAAAAAGCTGCCGGTGACGGAAATGCTGTAAACTATGAATACTGTACATATGAAGGATACGGACCAAGTGGGACAGCTATTATTGTTAAATGCTTAACAGATAATAAAAACCGTACCGCTGCAAATGTAAGAAATGCATTTACAAAAGGTCACGGAAGCATCGGTACACAGGGCTGTGTATCTTATATGTTCGATGAAAAAGGTCAGATTATCATTGCAAAAGAAGATTGTGATATGGATGCTGACGATTTAATGATGATTGCATTAGACGCCGGTGCCGAAGATTTTAACGAAGAGGAAGACAGCTTTGAAGTTCTTACTTCTCCGGATGATTTTGAGACAGTAAGAGAAGCATTGGAAAAGGAAAAAATTCCAATGGCAGAGGCAGAAGTTACAATGATACCTCAGAACTACGTTGAGTTGTCTGCGGATGAAGATATTACAAATATTAATCGTATCTTAGACCTTTTGGATGATGATGATGATGTTCAGCAGGTTTACCATAACTGGGATGAATAAATAAAAAAGAGGGACTTATTGATATTTTTCCTGTCACTTAGACAGGGGCATATTAATAAGTCTCTCTTTTTCTTATGTACTTCTTTACATAAAATTGTAGCATTCTATTAAAAAATGTTATATGATGATTGTATAAGGACTTTGGAGGAGGTATAAGTCATGAAGCGAATTCTTTTTGCGGCATCAGAATGTGTTCCTTTTATCAAAACAGGTGGACTTGCAGATGTCTGTGGAGCATTACCGAAGGAGTTTTCAAAAAAAGAGTGGGACGTCCGGGTTGTAATACCAAATTATAGCTGTATTCCGGAAAAATACAGAAGCAATTTTGAATATGTGACACATTTTTATATGAATGCCGGAAGCTATATCCAGAATAAATATGTTGGTATTTTAAAATATGAACTGAATGGAATTACATATTATTTTATTGATAATCAGGAATACTTTACCTGTGATACACCTTATGGGGATATCCGGTATGATATTGAAAAGTTCTGTTTCTTTGATAAAGCAGTATTATCCATGTTAAAGCAGATTGATTTCAGACCGGAGCTTATTCATTGCCATGACTGGGAGACTGGTTTAATTCCGGTATATTTAAAGAATGAATTCCAGGCAGACTCTTTTTACTGGGGAATGAAATCAATGATTACCATTCATAACCTGAAGTTCCAGGGAGTATGGGATGTAAAGACGATGAAGGGGCTGACAGGACTGTCGGCTGATTTATTTGCACCGGATAAGCTGGAATTCCACAAAGATGCAAATATGTTAAAGGGTGGACTTGCATATGCAGATTATATTACAACGGTAAGCGATTCGTATGCACAGGAGATACAGACCGAATATTACGGAGAGGGGCTTGACGGACTTCTTTCTGCGAGACATTTTGATATGCAGGGAATTGTAAACGGAATTGATTATTCTGTCTATGACCCGGAAACAGACGAGAAGATTTATACAAATTATAACGCTTCGAATTTCCGTAAGAAGAAAGTGAATAATAAGCTGAAATTGCAGGAAGAATTAGACCTTACTGTCGATAAAAAGAAGTTTATGATTGGGTTGATTTCTCGTCTTACCGACCAGAAGGGCTTAGACCTTATCAATTATGTCATTGACAGACTTGTAGATGATTATACCCAGATTGTTGTAATTGGAACCGGAGATGCGCAGTATGAGAATATGTTCCGCCATTATGCCTGGAAGTATGGGGACAGAGTATCCGCTAATATCTGTTATTCCGATGACCTGGCACATAAGTTATACGCTGCGGCAGATGCATTTTTAATGCCGTCACGTTTCGAGCCGTGCGGTCTGACGCAGCTTATCTCTTTCCGTTATGGAACGGTGCCGATTGTCCGTGAAACAGGAGGTCTGCGGGATACCGTAAAACCATTTAATGAGTACGAGAATACAGGGGACGGCTTCTCTTTTAAAAATTATAATGGGGAGGAAATGCTTGGCATTGTAAACTATGCAAAGCACATTTACTTTGACAAAAAGAAGCAGTGGAACCAGATTGTAGAACGTGGAATGGCAAATGACTATTCATGGAAGACCTCAAAAGGCAAATACGAAGGTCTTTACAACTATCTGCTTGGTTATACGGTGTAAACTGAATAAAAAATTGTTTTATTTCCATACTAAAGAACAGGAATTGTAAAGCGGCAGAAGCTTCTTTATAACCTGTTCTTTTTGCATGGAGGAAATATGGACGAAAAAACAGAAAATAAAAAACAGAAAAATGAAGAAATCAAAGAATTTGGACAGATTGAGTTAAAAAAAGGCGAAGACCGCATTTCACTTCTCACGATTATCGGTGAAATCGAAGGACATGAGTGCCTGCCGGCGGCAACAAAGACAACAAAATATGAGCATGTGCTGCCAAAGCTTGCAGAAATCGAGGAAAATAGTGATGTAGACGGACTGCTTTTGCTTTTAAATACGGTAGGAGGTGACGTGGAAAGCGGTCTTGCAATTGCAGAAATGGTAGCATCTATAAAAAAACCGACGGTCTCTTTGGTGTTAGGCGGAAGCCATTCAATAGGTGTACCATTAGCGGTGTCGACTGATTATTCTTTTATTGTTCCGTCAGGCACAATGGTCATTCACCCGGTGCGCATGAGCGGAACCGTCATTGGGGCACAGCCGACTTATGATTATTTCAAACAGATGCAGAACCGGATTTTAAAATTTATCGCTATGCATTCAGATGCGGGAGAAGAAAGATTAGAACAACTGATGATGAATACGGGAATGCTCACAAAAGATTTAGGCACAATTTTAGTTGGAAGTGAAGCGGTAAAAGAAGGTCTGATTAATGAGGTAGGAGGCATACATGAAGCATTTTTAAAATTGCACGAACTAATTTCTGTAAAACCTTTTAATGACAACGATATTGAAATATGATATACTAAAAAAGTATGAACTATAATAAAAACAAAAGAAATGTGATAGCGTATTTTGAAATATATCACATAAGGTACAAGGGAGGAAAAGATTATGAGCTTGATTCAAGCCGTATTTATGGGTATCATCCAGGGATTGACAGAATTTCTTCCAGTCAGCAGTTCGGGACACCTTGCATTATTTAAAATACTATTTGGAATTGAGATGGATACAGGTATGCTGTTTGATGTGCTGCTTCATGTCGGCACATTAATCGCAATCTGTGCAGTTTATTATAAAGACATATTAAGAATGATAATAGAGGGATTATGTATTATAAGGGATGTGTTCTGCAATGTGGGAGCATTTTTTAATAATCTTTTTCTACGGATAAAAGGTACAAAAGAAGGCGGTGCGGGATATGCGTCTTACCGGAGAATTGTAAACAGCAGTTATCGTAAGTTTGTCATGCTTATTATTGTTTCTACCATTCCGACCGGAATTATCGGATATGCCGGAAAAGATGTAGTGGAAATGGCATCGGAGCTATTAATTGTACCCGGTATCTGTCTTATCCTGACAGCGGTTTTACTGCTGATTGCAGACCATACCAAAGGTGGAGACAGGCTTCCGAAAAATATTACATATACGAACGCATTTGTAATTGGAATTGCACAGGGAATTGCAACATTGCCGGGACTTTCCCGCAGTGGAACAACAATTACAGCATGTCTGCTCAGTGGATTTAACCGTAAATTTGCAGTGAAATATTCTTTTATTATGTCTATACCGGCAATTTTAGGCGCAATGGTCCTGGAATTAAAGGATTTATTCGGACTGTCAATAACCGGAACAGAAATCACTTATTATATTATTGGAATGGTAATTGCTGCAGTGGTCGGATACATTTGTATTAAAACAATGCTTGTCATTGTACGCAAAAAGAAGTTCCGTGGATTCGCAATTTATTGTTTTATTGTCGGGGCAATTTCAGTTGGCGGCTTTTTTTATACATTATAGGAAACAGATATTGGAGGTAACAACTTGGCAACGGGGAAAAGAAAGAGTTCCTCTGGCAGAAGTTCTTCTGGCAGAAAAACAAATTCGAGACGTAAGAAAAATGAAGTGCAGCATGAAAATTTTACAGAAGAAGTAATTCTTTGGATTGTTCTTGCAGTATCCATCTTATTATTTATCAGCAATTTTGGAATTGGCGGTTTTATTGGCGGAGCAATCAGCAGCTTCTTTTTTGGAATATTTGGACTGATAGCTTATATTTTTCCGGTTATTCTGGTGATAGGAACTTTTTTTGCAGCTTCTAATAAAGGAAATCAGATTGCAACTGTAAAAATAGTATCAGGATGTATTTTTGTCCTTTTTTTATGTATGTTTCTAGAACTTGTATTAAGCGGAAGTGAAGCAAAAGGAGCGCTTCTGGCATATCAGTACAGTGCTGAACATAAAACTGGCGGTGGACTGCTTGGCGGTTTCCTGGCAGGAATTATCTGCAAAAGCTTTGGACTTGTGGGAGCATATGTGATTGACGTTATCGCAATGATTATCTGTCTTGTACTTATTACAGAGCGTTCAGCATTAAAAGGAATGCAAAAGGGCGGCCGCAAGGTTTATGAGACTGCAAAAGAAAATAATGAACGCTATAGAGAATACGCGGAAAAGAAAAAGGAAGAGAGAGAGCTTCGCAGAATGGACCGCAAGGTTGAGGGCGTTGCCTTAGACACTAAGGTTCTTCCGCAGAAAAAGGAAGAGAAAACTACTTCGGATGAGGTCAGTGAGATTAACATTGATAAGCTTTTAAATCAGAAGGAGATTGAGTTCCCGGAGATAAAGGAAGAACAGCATATTACTTTAACTTCCGATGCGACACCGGCACAGGAAGATACATACGAGGAAGAATTTAAAGCCTCACCATCTGCTTTTTCAGATGAGGCGATACGCGCACTTGAGGCAAGTATTTTAGAGTTTGACAGTAAAGCAGAACCGGCTCCTGTCACGGCACAAAAAACAGAGCATGAGCCACAGGCTTTTACAGAGCCGGATGAAAGTTTATTTTCCACAGAACCGGCATATCAGGAGCCGGAGGAAAAAGCGGATCCATTACATAAAATAGAAGAATACGAAGCCGCACCGTCTGCTAAGACGAAGAAAAATGCAAAGCCGACCGAGGATGACATCAAAAACGATGTCGAAGCGATTGCAGAGGAAATGGCAGAGACGGTTCCGGAAAAGAAATATGTATTTCCACCGGTAGAGCTTTTGAAAGCGCCGGGCAATAAACAGGGCGACTCCAGACAGCATCTGCAGGAGACTGCCCAGAAATTACAGCAGACGTTAAAAAACTTTGGTGTGAATGTAACCATTACCAATATCAGCTGCGGACCATCCGTTACCCGCTATGAAATTCAGCCGGAAATGGGCGTAAAGGTAAGCAAGATTGTCAACCTTGCAGATGACATCAAGCTGAACCTTGCCGCTGCTGATATCCGAATTGAGGCTCCGATACCGGGAAAAGCAGCCGTTGGAATTGAGGTGCCGAACAAAGAGACTGTGACGGTCTCTTTCCGTGAGCTGGTTGACTCCCGGGAATTTAAGAGCCATCCGTCCAATATTTCCTTCTGCGTTGGAAGGGACATCGGTGGCAATGTGACGGTTGCAGATATTGCAAAAATGCCGCATTT
>CAKRCJ010000140.1 GCA_934307185.1 uncultured Roseburia sp. | reverse complement strand
GAGGAGAGACGGCATGCACAGCGTGCACTTTCCGTCATGATGAATATTCAGTGGAAAAATAATTATTTTGAAGCAATCGACCCGGTGGAGGCGCGCAGAATTTTAGATGAAGAACTTTATGGTATGGAACGGGTAAAACAGCGTATTATGGAGACGATTATCCAGATTAACCGTACCCATACACTGCCGGCCTATGGACTTCTTTTAGTCGGACCGGCAGGAACCGGAAAATCACAGATTGCTTATGCAGTCGCAAGAATTTTAAAACTTCCGTGGACAACCCTTGATATGAGTTCCATTAACGACCCGGAGCAGCTTACCGGAAGCTCCCGCATTTACGGAAATGCGAAGCCAGGAATTATTATGGATGCGTTTGCGATGGCAGGAGAGTCAAACCTTGTTTTTATCATCAATGAGTTAGACAAAGCAGCTTCCGGCAAAGGAAATGGAAATCCGGCGGACGTACTTCTTACTTTGTTAGACAATCTTGGATTTACAGATAACTATATGGAGTGCATGATACCGACCGGTGGAGTGTATCCGATTGCGACAGCAAATATTAAGGAAGATATCAGTGCACCCCTGATGTCACGTTTTGCAGTGATTGATATTCCAGATTATACGTTGGAAGAAAAGAAAATTATTTTTTCAAAATTTGCGCTTCCAAAGGTATTAAAGCGTATCGGTCTTTTGCAGGGCGAAATAAAGCTGACAGAGGACGGCTTAGATGAGCTTATTGAGCAGTATAAAAACACATCCGGTATCAGGGATCTTGAGCAGGCGGCAGAGCACCTTGCTGCAAATGCCCTTTACCAGATTGAGGTTGATAAGGTAAAACAGGTTGTGTTTGATGCGGACATGGTGAAAAAATTATTTATGTAAACCAATTCATTATTTATAAACAGAAAATAAAATATTGGAAAACATATTTGATTTTATTGGCTAAGATGATTATACTATTAAAAGACATTGGCGGAAATTTATCTGTCGTGTGAATAAATATATGTGGGAGGCACTATGCAGTTACCATATACAGGAAAAGCAAAAAAGGCGATTGACATTGCCGGAAGAATGTCAAAATCGCTGCAGCATAACTATGTTGGAACAGAGCATATTTTGATTGGTCTGTTAAAAGAAGGAACAGGTGTTGCTGCCAGAGTTTTAGAAGAGAATGGCGTAGAATTAAAGAAAACAGTTGATTTGATACAGGAGCTTATTGCACCGGCAGCAGGAACAACAGTGGCAGAGCCGGATGGATATTCACCAAGAGCAGCGAAAGTTTTAGAGAATGCGGCAAAAGAGGCAGAGCGTTTCCATGCAGAGGCAGTTGGAACAGAGCATATTTTAATTGCGATGATAAAAGAAACTGACTGTGTGGCATCCAGGCTTTTGAATACACTTTCTGTTAATTTACAGAAAATGTTTGTGGATACCTTAATTGCGATGGGAGAGGATGTAAACCTCTATAAAGAAGAATTTCAGAACGGAAGACCGGGCAAAAAGAAAAAAAGCGAGGGAACACCGACGTTAGACCAGTATTCCAAGGACCTTACAGCTATGGCGAAAGAAGGACTGTTAGAACCGGTTGTCGGACGCCAGGAAGAAATCCAGAGAGTGATTCAGATATTAAGCAGAAGAACGAAAAATAATCCATGTCTGATTGGAGAGCCGGGTGTTGGTAAAACTGCAATTGTAGAAGGAATTGCAGAACGTATTGTATCAGGACTTGTACCGGAGTCTGTTCTCGGTAAAAGAGTGGTTTCGCTGGATTTATCCGGTGTAGTTGCCGGCTCAAAATACCGCGGAGAATTTGAGGAACGAATTAAAAAAGTTATTCAGGAAGTTTCAAAAGCAGGAAATGTACTGCTTTTCATTGATGAACTTCACACAATTATCGGAGCAGGTGGAGCAGAGGGGGCAATTGATGCTTCTAATATATTAAAGCCTGCATTAGCCCGTGGTGAAATTCAGATTATGGGAGCTACTACGATTGCAGAATATCGCAAATATGTAGAAAAAGATGCTGCGTTAGAGAGAAGATTCCAGCCGGTAACAGTGGAAGAACCGACAGAGGAACAAGCAATAGAGATTTTAAAAGGACTCCGTGGCAAATATGAGGCACATCATCAGGTGAAAATTACAGATGAAGCGGTGGAAGCAGCAGTAAAGCTGTCAGAACGTTACATTAATGACCGTTTCCTGCCGGATAAAGCGATTGACTTAATGGATGAAGCCGCTGCAAAAGCACGTTTTCAGGTTGCAAATCATTCTGAGGAATTTTTAGAATTAAAAAAACAGATAGAAGAAAAAGAACTGCAGCTTGAAGAAGCACTCAGCAATTCAGATATCGTATCAGCAAGAGAATACAAAGAAGAAAAAGAAAACTTACAGAAGCAGTTAGAGAAAATGACTGCAAAAGCAAAGCGTGAAATTCAGAGGAAAAACCTGACAGTAGGCGAGGATGAAGTTGCTGATGTCGTTTCCGGCTGGACAAAAATACCGGTGAAAAAACTGGCAGAGGGAGAAGCTGCCCGCTTAAGAAAGCTTGAAGCTACTCTTCACAAACGTGTCATCGGACAGGAAGAAGCTGTGACAGCGGTTGCCAAAGCAGTAAGAAGAGGCCGTGTCGGTTTAAAAGATCCGAGAAGACCAATCGGTTCTTTCCTTTTCTTAGGACCGACCGGTGTTGGAAAAACAGAAATTTCCAAAGCGTTAGCTGAGGCGGTATTTGGTAATGAACAGGCGATGATACGTGTAGATATGTCTGAATATATGGAGAAACACAGTGTATCCAAAATGATTGGCTCCCCACCGGGATATGTAGGACACGAAGAAGGTGGACAGCTTAGTGAGAAGGTTCGCAGAAATCCATATTCCGTGATTTTATTTGATGAGATCGAGAAAGCACATCCGGATGTATTTAATATTTTATTACAGGTACTTGATGATGGTCATATTACAGATTCCCAGGGAAGAAAAGTGGATTTTAAAAATACCATTATTATTATGACATCAAATGCCGGGGCACAGTCCATTGTGGAACCGAAAAAACTGGGCTTTGCATCTTCTGATGACGAGAAACAGAATTATGAACGCATGAAAAATGGCGTGATGGAGGAAGTCAGAAGAATTTTCAAACCGGAATTTTTAAACAGGATTGATGAGACAATCGTATTCCGTTCACTCAACAAGAATGATATGAAACAGATTGTTACACTTATGTTAAAAGATTTGACTGACAGATGTAAAAAACAGATGGACATTACAGTGACAGTACGTGACAGTGTAAAGACCCATATAGTGGAAAAAGCTTATGAACCGAAATATGGGGCAAGACCATTGCGGCGCAAAATCCAAAATGAGATTGAGGATAAGCTTGCAGAAGAAATTCTCGATGGAAAAGTGAAAAAGGGCGACCAGGTAATTGTGACGACAAAGAAAAATGAGATTTCTTTTGAAGTCAGGGAAAAGCAATAGAGAATAAATGCAGAACCGCTGAGATTCCTTGATTAATCGGGAAGCAGCGGTTTTGCCGTTTTTAGGAAAAAACAGAGATTGCAGTCGGAAAAGAGAGAAAAAATATAATGCCTGCACCGCCAATGGAAAATGGTATAATGAAAAAATAAATCCGTGGAAGGAACGAGAGAATGACAAAAGAACAATTTGCGAAACTGATAAAACAGGGAACGGTTATTTTAGACGGCGCGACAGGAACAAACCTGCAGAAGGCAGGAATGCCGGTCGGTGTATGCCCGGAGCAGTGGATTTTGGAAAATCCGGAAGTGATGATAAAATTGCAGGAAGATTATGTGGCAGCAGGAACGGATATTTTGTATGCTCCGACATTTACAGCAAACAGAATTAAGCTTGAGGAGTATGGGCTTTCAGATAAATTAGAGGAAATGAACCGCGAACTGATTGCAATTTCGAAAAAAGCAGCGCAGGGAAGGGCGCTCGTAGCGGCAGATATGACGATGACAGGGCAGCAGTTATATCCGATTGGAGAACTGATGTTTGAAGACCTCGTCGAGGTTTATAAAGAGCAGGCGAAAGTTTTAGCAGAGGCGGGAGCGGATTTATTTGTTGTTGAGACGATGATGAGTCTCCATGAATGCAGGGCAGCAGTGATTGCGATAAAAGAAGTGTGTGATTTGCCAATTATGGTGTCCCTTACCTATAACCCGGACGGAAGAACGCTTTATGGAACGGATCCTGCAACAGCGACGGTTGTATTGCAGAGCCTCGGAGCCGATGCAATCGGAATTAACTGTTCCACTGGACCGGAAGATATGATAGAGCCGGTAAAGGAAATGGCAGAATATGCGGTCATTCCGATTTTGGCAAAGCCGAATGCAGGATTGCCGGAGCTTGAAGATGGTGTAACAGTTTATAAAACCGGACCGGAAGAATTTGCTGCCTGTGGAAAAAAATTAGTGGAGGCAGGAGCTTCAATAATCGGAGGCTGTTGTGGAACGACACCGGAACATATCCGGGCTTTAAAAAATGCTGTAAAAAATATGCCGGTGCACAGACCGCTTGAGGCAAAAAGAAGAGCTTTAACGTCTGAGCGGAAACTGGTGGAAATTACATTAGACGGTAATTTTATGGTAATTGGGGAGCGTATCAACCCGACCGGCAAAAAGAAGCTTCAGGCGGAGCTTCGGGAGGGAAGCCTTAATATGGTGCGCCAGATGGCATTAGACCAGGAAGAAAATGGTGCACAAATTCTTGATATTAATATGGGAATGAATGGAATTGATGAGAAAGAGATGATGCTTCAGACTATTTATGAAGTCACCTCTACGGTTGACTGCCCGCTCTGCATCGATTCCAGCCATGTGGATATTATTGAGGAGGCACTTCGTATTTATCCAGGACGTGCTCTTATTAATTCGATTTCCATGGAAAAAGAAAAAATGGAGCATCTTCTTCCAATTGCAAAAAAATATGGTGCAATGTTTATTCTTTTACCGTTATCCGATGCAGGACTTCCGGATGACTCGGAGGAGAAGCATGAAATTATCCGCACAGTTATGAATAAGGCAATCGAGATTGGAATGGACAAGGAAGATATTATTGTAGATGGATTGGTAGCGACAATCGGTGCAAATCCAAAGGCTGCATTAGAATGTTATGAGACATTTTCTTACTGTAAGAATGAATTAGAACTTCCAACGGTCTGCGGTCTTTCTAATATTTCGTTTGGTCTGCCGGAGAGAATATATGTAAACACGGCATTTCTTACAATGGCAATTGCAAACGGTCTTACAATGGCAATTGCAAATCCGTCACAGGAGCTTTTGATGAATGCTGCGTTTGCGTCCGACCTTCTTTTAGCGAGAACGGAAAGTGATATCCGTTATATTGAGCGGATGAATATGCTTTCGGAAAAATACGCGGGGCAGGAGCGGGTATTTGTTCCTGTAAATAAAGTGGCAGCCGGTGATGATGCGAAAACAGAAGCAAAAGAGAACAAAAGCGCCATTTTTGAGGCGGTATTAAAGGGAAATAAAGGCTCTATCATAGATGAGGTTAAGAAAGCGCTTACAGATGGAGAAAAGCCAAATGATATTATTAATAATCATTTAATTCCGGCAATTAATGAGGTTGGAGTGCTTTTTGATAAACAGAAATATTTTCTTCCGCAGCTTATTTCTTCTGCAAATGCGATGAAAATGGCGATTGAATATGTGGAGCCGATGCTAGAGCGGAATGACTCCGAGCAGAAAGCAACCATTGTCGTGGCAACGGTCGAAGGAGATATTCATGATATTGGGAAAAATCTTGTGGTATTGATGTTAAAAAATTATGGATACAATGTAATAGACCTTGGAAAAGATGTTCCGGCATCTGTTATCGTAGAGACTGCAATGAAAGAAAATGCAAAGGTAATCGGGCTTTCTGCGCTTATGACAACTACTATGATGCGGATGAAAGATGTTGTAGAGCTGGCAAAAGAAAAGGGCTGTGACTGTAAAATCGTAATCGGTGGAGCGGCAATCAATGAAAGCTTTGCAGATGAGATTGGTGCCAGTGGTTATTCGAAAGATGCAGCAGATTGTGTGAAGCTTGTAGAGAAGCTGTTGCAGGAATAGTAAAAGCAGGCTGTAATTAAAAATTTTTAATAAAAAGTTGAAAAAATGTGAAAATAAGTGTTGACATTTTTTGTAAAACCGTTGTATAATAGCAAAGCGAGTTGCGTAAGCGGCTCGCCAGTATATGGGATCTTAGCTCAGCTGGGAGAGCATCTGCCTTACAAGCAGAGGGTCACAGGTTCGAGCCCTGTAGGTCC
>CAKRCJ010000139.1 GCA_934307185.1 uncultured Roseburia sp. | reverse complement strand
TAACTGCTCTTTTGTCGGATTTTTTTTGAATTTTACAAAAACAGCTGCTGTATGTCCGTTTAATACCGGAACACGGATACACTGGCAGGTAATTAAAGGAGAGTCTGCAGGAACAATCTCTTTTTTCTCATCATCAATATGTCCCCAGATCCGAAGCGGCTCTTTCTCGGATTTTTCTTCCTCACCGCCGATATATGGAATGATGTTTCCAACCATTTCCGGCCAGTCTTTAAATGTTTTTCCGGCACCGGAGATTGCCTGATATGTAGTTGCTACTACTTCGTATGGTTCAAATTCCTTCCATGCAGTAAGAACTGGTGCATAAGACTGAATGGAGCAGTTTGGTTTTACTGCAACGAAACCGCGCTTTGTACCAAGTCTTTCCTTCTGATATTTGATAACTTCCATATGCTCCGGATTGATTTCCGGGACAACCATTGGTACATCCGGTGTCCAGCGGTGTGCACTGTTGTTTGAAACAACCGGTGTCTCTGTCTTTGCATAATCCTCTTCGATTTTTTTGATTTCCTCTTTTGTCATATCAACAGCAGAGAAAACAAAGTCTACCTCGGAAGCTACTTTTTCCACTTCATTTACATTCATCACAACGATTTTCTTTACTGCTTCCGGCATTGGTGTATCCATTTTCCAACGATCCCCAACTGCTTCTTCGTATGTCTTGCCGGCACTTCTTGGGCTTGCTGCAATCGTTGTCACTTCAAACCATGGATGATTTTCCAACAGAGAAATAAATCTCTGACCTACCATACCTGTTCCACCAAGAATACCTACTTTTAATTTTTCACTCATTGTACCTAATCTCCTCGTATTTTTTCCATAACAAAATCAGACCAGCACAGCTCCGGCATTCCTGATTTTCCGTTTGCTGCCGCCGTTTTCTGTCCGTTTCTCGCGTACATCTGTCGCTATAGTAGATATATTATGCTATTTTCCAGGAAAATGCAATGGTGGATTTGTAAAAAAAAGTATTATTTTCTGCCATTCTTTGTGCATTTTTCATAATAACGTTTTACCGTGTGAAAGCGTCTGATTTCCAGTCTTTGGAAAGATATTCCTTTTCCTGTGCAATTACTTTTTCCATTGCTTCTTTTCCGGGCGCACCGATGGTAAGTCTGTTATTTACACAGGTTTCCATGGAAATTTCCTTATAGATATCCTCCTCGAAAACCGGACAGATTGCCTTTAACTCTTCTAAACTCATATCATCAATGGCAATGCCTTTCTCGATACAGTAAAGGACGATTTTTCCAATAATTCCATGTGCATCCCTGAACGGAACCCCATGTTTTACAAGATAATCTGCCGCATCGGTTGCATTGGTAAAACCATTGTTTGCAGAAGCGCGCATTCTCTGCTTATTAAACTTCATAGTTGCAAGCATACCGGCAAATAATGCAATGCAGCCTTTTACCGTATCCATCGCATCAAAAGAAAGCTCTTTGTCCTCCTGCATGTCTTTATTGTAGGCAAGCGGTATTCCCTTCATAGTTGTAAGCAGAGACATTAATGCGCCGTACACACGGCCCGTTTTTCCACGGACAAGCTCTGCAATATCCGGGTTTTTCTTCTGCGGCATAATGCTGCTTCCGGTACTGTAGGCATCATCAATTTCAACGAACTGGTATTCGTTGGAGTTCCAGATAATGATTTCCTCGGAAAAGCGGCTCAAATGCATCATAATGGCAGCGCAGGCAGATAAATATTCAATCAGATAATCCCGGTCGGAAACTCCATCCATGCTGTTTAAGGTCGGTCCGTAAAAGCCGAGAAGTTCCGCCGTATATTCCCTGTCTAACGGATAAGTCGTTCCTGCAAGTGCCCCGGAACCAAGCGGACAGTAATTCATCCGCTCATAAATATCATGCAGTCTCAGGCGGTCTCTTTTAAACATTTCAAAGTACGCGCCCATATGATGCGCAAGCGTAATCGGCTGTGCCTTCTGTAAATGGGTAAAGCCCGGCATAATGGTTTCTGTATTTTCTTCCATAATTTTAAGAATAGTCTCTAATAATTCTTTTAAGAGTCCGTCTGTATGTAATACTTCATCCCTTGTATATAATCTCATATCAAGCGCTACCTGGTCATTTCTGCTTCTGCCTGTATGCAGCTTTTTACCGGTGTCACCAAGGCGGTCAATTAAATTCGCCTCCACAAAGCTGTGAATGTCTTCGTATTCAGAAGTAATTTCTAGTTTTCCGCTCTCCACCTCGGAAAGAATTTCCTTTAATGTCCGGATAATATCGTCTTTTTCCTGCTCTGTTAAAATGCCCTGTTTTGCAAGCATTGTCACATGTGCAATGCTGCCCTCAATGTCCTGTTTATAAAACTTCTGGTCGAATGTAATGGACGCATTAAAATTGTAGACTAACTGGTCTGTCTCTTTTGTGAAGCGTCCGCCCCATAACTGTGCCATAATGAAATCCTCCTTTATTTTACATTTGTAATTTTCTTATTCTGTACTTTCTTTTGCAGCAATCTCTTCATCCCGTTGTTTTTTGGAAAAAACACAGCCGCAGTAATACTGTCTGTACATGCCATACTGCTCCGACAGTTCTACCGAACGTTTGTATCCGTTTTTCTTTTTAAAATCAGAATTTAAGTAACGAATGTCATATTCCTTTGCGAGCGCATCCCCGATTTCATTTAGTTTTTCTGCATTTTTTAACGGGCTGATGGAAAGCGTTGTCGTAAAATAATCCATGTTCCTCTTTTTTGCCAGCTCCGCCGCTTCCCGAAGCCGCAGCTCATAGCACCGGAAACACCGTTCTCCACCCTCCGGACAGTCCTCTAACCCTTTCGCCATCGCGTAAAACCGTGCGGTGTCATAAGCTCCCTCTTCAAAAGAAATGGGATATTGTGCCAAAAGCAGGGAAATAAACTTTTTCTGCTCCTCCACGCGCTTATAATATTCCTCTCCCGGATAAATATTGGGATTATAATAAAACACCGTAATTTTAAAATACTGCGATAAATATTCCAGGCAGTAAGAACTGCACGGTGCACAGCAGCTATGTAACAACAACGTCGGAACTTTTCCTTCTTTCCGGTTCTGCTCAATCGTTTTTTCCAATACTTTTTGATAGTTAATTTTCTGTTGGTTCATCGCTTTCTCTTTTTGAATATTTAATCATTTCTTTACATATTTATACATTTTACTCGATTTTACACAGAAGTGCAAGATAAAAGCTGTTGTGCCTTTTTCTGCCAGGTATATTTTTCCCGGAATTTGCAGTATGCCACATCCTGGATTTCTCTGCATAAATCCGGCTGCTCTAACAACTCTGCCGCGCGGTCAGATAATGTAGATAACTTTGAGAGCGAATACATGCAAAGCTCTTCTCCATCCGTAAAATGCTTTTCCAGATACGGATTTTTATCGGTTAAAACCACACAATGATTTGCCATTCCTGCAAAAATACGGTCATGCGCGCCATGGTTAAAAAACGGGGATACATTCAGTAACACATTCGCCTGCGCTATTTTTTCAAAGGACAGACCGAATACAACCGGGGACTCTCTGGTTACGCAATCCTCATTCATACTCTTATACTTCTGCCAGCCATCTCCAATGAGCCTTACCGGAATTTTATTCTTTGTCAGTTCATCAATAGCTGCTTTTCGGAAATAGTCACGGATAAATACATCCACCGGATACATTGCATTCATATACAAAGCAAAATCTTTGTCTGAAAGTTCCATTCCCATTTCACCCAAAAGCTGTTTAAAAGCGTCTTCCATTGGTAACACCGGATTGCCTAATCTCATATCAATTAACTTCTTCATATAAGACTGTAAAGGCTCCGGCGATGCTTCTACCATTTCATAAATGATATCCGGACTGTCAAAGGTTCCCATAAAAAGAACTTCCCGCTGCTTCCTCTTCGCCCCTGCCGCCACCGCTTCTGTTGCACCAAGCGGCATTGTCAGTGTCTTTTTCACATTTGGATAATAACGTTTTGCATACGCCTCCTGTGCTTCATCCACGAAGATTGCATTCAGATTATTTAAGTTCTCGTTCAGGCAGTTATAATGAAATAACGGATGGTCTAAAATATAATCATAGAATGGTCCGTCAATCAAATCCAGAACATGTGTTCCATCCTCTTCCACCATACGGTTCATTGACGAATTAAAATCGAGCAGCAACCTGTACTTTTTTCCATAAAGAGGTGTTAAAATCGCATCTAAATCATCATCTTTTGTAAATTCGCAGACAGATACCTCGAAGCCTTCTTTTTCGAAAGCATCCGCCATCTGGTTGGCAAAAAAACTGCTGGAATTATAGCAAATCTCCCTGGAACTAAACACAACAATTTTTTCCCTCTGCTGCATCATCTAATTTCCTCCAAGTATTAATAATATCAGCATTCAACAAAAGCTGCCGCCAAAGAATGTTCTCTTCCCTGCGGCAGCTTCCTGTCAGCTTCTGAAAAATTGTAATGCCAAAATCGCCACAACATAAACGACGGCACATAATATTGCAAATATGAGTTTTGCGCACAATGCTCCTGTCACAATCTGTACAATTGCCACCAGTCCGTGCAGCCAGATTGGCACCTGCTGTAAACATACAGCCAGTAAAGCCTCCAGCACAACTAAAAGGCATACAGGAACTACCGGCATTTTTAACATCAGTATACTTGCGAGAATAACCGCCAGCATTACTATAATAGCTGCAAATAAAATCAAAGCCTGCTTATTATCTACACAAAAAGACGAAACTCCATTCTTTTTTGTATGCCTGAACTTTTGCTTTTTCCTTTTATCTGTTCCTCTTTTAAAATCTCCTACCACAGGTGCTTCCTGCTTTGTATCTGAATCTCCCATATTATAAAACCCTCTTTTCCTTTTTTCACAAAGCATACACTTTCCTCCAAAAGTGTACGACTTTTATATTATATCAATTTCACACCAAAAGGACAAGTAATTGTAGCAATATTCTTTATTTTCCTATATAATGTGTTTTAAATAATTTATTCAAAAAGAAGGACAAGCTTATGACAAATACAACCTGGATATCCTCATGGGGAAATGCCGTCTCCATTGCCGAACATCATCCACAATCCTATGCAAAAGATATTACACTGCGTTACCCTGTTTATCTTCCTTTTTCCGGGGAAGCACTGCGGTTTACCTTCGACAATTACTGTGGCAGTGAGCCTGTCGTTATCTCAGGTGCTACAATTTCTGTCGCTGCATTTTCCCTGACAGAAAAAGCTCCACTCTCCTGTGATGTTACTGCCAAAAGCACTTGTAGCATTACATTCGATGGAAAAAATTCGGTCTCTATCGGCGCACACCAGACTGTCGTCAGTGACCCGGTTCCCTTTTCCGTCAAAAAAGGAAGTACTTTATGTATCAGCATTTATTTTTCGGATTTTACATTAATGCAGTCGGCAGTTATGATTACCGGACCACTTTCCAAGGGTTTTTTCTCGCTTGGAGACCAGACGCATACGGCATCCCTTCCAATGGATACAAGCAAAACGACAAACTGGTTTTATTTTTTGAGCAACATCGACATTTTAACAGCAGATACAAATGACGCCGTTCTCTGTTATGGAGACTCCATCACTGCACAGGCATGGCCGGATTATTTAACACTTCTCGCAAGACAGGATGCAGCTAACCACACTGCTTTTATCCGTCGTGCAACAAGCGGTTCCCGTGTTCTGCGGGAGTATCATTGTATTACATATGACTCCTATGGTTTGAAGGGAAAAAAACGTTTTCTTCACGAAGCCCCTGCCTGTGGTGCAAAAGCAATTATTATCCAACAGGGAATTAACGATATTATTCATCCAGTTGGCGTAGAAACAAATCCGTTTCGTCCGATGAGTGACCTTCCAACGGCAAACGAGCTTATTGACGGATATAAATGGTATATTGAACAGGCAAAGAAATTAGATTATAAAGTTTACATGGGAACGCTTCTTCCAATTTTTGGCTGGCGTACCTATGCCACATTCCGGGATGATTTGCGCAATGAAGTAAATGCCTGGATTCGACAGACAAAAGAAATTGACAGCTTTATCGACTTTGATGTTGCACTCCGTGGAAAAGATAATCCTTCTGCCTTCCGTGAAGGCTTTGACAGTGGTGACCACCTTCACCCAAGTGCTTCCGCTTACAAAGCCATGGCAGGCTGTGCATACGATAAGCTCCGCATCGATGGACTTGTTTAAAAAATGTCAAAAAAGGGACTGCTGCAAATGCAGCATTCCCTTTTTTCATGTCAATAAAACATTCGCAGAGCGTACATTCTATTGTTT
>CAKRCJ010000138.1 GCA_934307185.1 uncultured Roseburia sp. | reverse complement strand
GGGTAAGAACGTATCCGTCAATTTCCTGCGTAATAAGCTTTTCTACGCCCTCTGCTGATTCTCCTCCGACATTTATTCCATCAATGGTCGTTCCGAAACAAAAATGACTCTGAAAAAAAATACCGAAACCGACATAAAGAATAACCGCCACTGCAAAGATACATGCCGCTATAAATAGCCCACTTCTCTTTTTTGTTTTTTTCATATTCGTTTTCCTCTCACTCATTTGTAATTTATTCAAAAATGCTCTTATATATGAACCCATTTTTAGAAAAAACCATATTCTATTATAAAAGCAAAAAAGGCTTTGTCAACAATTTCTCCCAATCGTAATAAATCCGTAAAATATATGTTGTTATTCCTTGTAAGTTTGCACAAAACCCTATATATTTGCTTAAGAAATCTTTAAATATTCAATAATCTTTCTTAAAAAAAAAGAAAGGTAATTGTTTCTAAAAAATCACTATGCTATACTACGAAACGTAGATAAAACTGAAATCAGAAATGACAGAATGAACAGGGACGGTGATATTGTGATTACAGGTATGCGTAAGAATTTAAACGCTTTTATTGAAAAAAATAAGCATGCAGTTCTGCTTTTATATTTCTTTATTTATTTTCCATGGTTTGGCTACTTAGAGCGGACGGTGACAACACATTTTCATGTAATTCATGTTGCATTAGACGATTACATACCATTCTGCGAATATTTTATTGTTCCGTATCTTTTATGGTTTTTTTATGTTGCCTGGGGTGTCGGATATTTTTATTTCAAAAATAAGGATGAGTATTTCAGATTATGCGGCATGCTTTTTACCGGTATGACAGTTTTCTTAATTATTTCCACGATTTACCCGAATGGACATTATTTAAGACCTGCTTATTTTACCCACGATAATATTTTCGTTGAAATGGTAAAACGGCTTTATGCAACAGATACACCGACAAATCTTTTTCCGAGTGTCCATGTGTACAATTCCATTGCCGTAAATATTGCAGTATGGCACAGTGAGAATTTTAAAGAGAAAAAGGCTGTCCGTTACAGTTCTGCAGTCCTTATGGTGCTTATTATTTTATCCACCATGTTTTTAAAACAACATTCCGTATTTGATGTCGTAACCGGAATTGTTTTTGCAGTGTTTATGTATTCCGTAGTCTATGGAACAAACTGGGCTTTTGTTACCGCAGAAAAACCGGTACGCAAGCCACGCAGAATTTAATATTATCAGAGAGACTGTATATTAAGCCTAATATAAAAGAAAATGCCAGCCCGGTCATATGCCGGTTCTGGCATTTTTTATTTGTGAAATTTTTACCACAGCTTTAAAAGCTGTATTCCTTTTTTCATCACTTTATACTTTACGGTTTCAAGCTCTGCTGCCGCATTTTTTAACTCCTTACGGATTTGGATATGCTGCGGACAGTGTGTCTCACATTTGCCACAGGAAATACACTGGGAAGCACTGCCTGTATCTTTTCTAAATGCCGTACATTGCAGGTAATCTCTTCTTCCTGATTTTTTTCCCTCGGAATACATCGCATTGTAGCAGCGGAAAGTGCCGGGGATATCCACGCCCTTCGGACACGGCATACAATAGCCGCAGCCGGTACAGCCGACTTTTACGTTCTTTTTGATTTCTTCTTTTACTTTTTCTATCAGCTCTTTATCGGAAGCTGTCAGACAGCCAGGAAGGGACGCACATGCCGTCTTTACATTCTGCTCTACCATTTCCATGGAATTCATGCCGGAAAGCACACAGGTGACCTCCGGCTGATTATACAGCCATTTTAATGCAAGCTCCGCCGGCGTTCTTTTCTCCTCATCCGCATAAAACAGATCTTTTGCAGACTCCGGAAGCAGGTTTACCAGTCTGCCGCCTCGCAATGGCTCCATAATAATGACCGGTATATTCTTCTTATTTGCATATTTTAATCCCTCTACGCCCGCCTGCGAATGTTCATCCATGTAGTTATACTGTATCTGGCAGAAATCCCAGTCATACGCATCTAAAAGCTGGCAGAACATCGCCGAATTGCCGTGGTAGGAAAATCCAATCTGCCTAATCTGACCGGACTCTTTTTTCCGGCGTATCCAGTCTTCGATGCCAAGCTTCTTTAACTTTTCCCAAGTCGGAATATCAGTTAACATATGCATCAGATAATAATCAATATAATCGGTCTGTAACCGCCTTAATTCTTCCTCAAACATACGTTCTGTGCCGTCTATCGACTTAATCAGATAGTGCGGCAGCTTTGTCGCAATCCTGATTTTTTCCCGGCATCCAAGTCTTTTAAAAATCTCTCCGACCGCTGTCTCATTTCCGGCATACACGTAGGCAGTGTCAAAATAATTGACACCCGCCTCAATTGCTGCCTGCACCTCTTTTTCTGCCTTGTCGATATCTACGGAATTTCCTTTTTTCGTAAAACGCATGCAGCCGTATCCGAGTGCTGAAATTTCATTTCCATATTTATCTTTGCGGTATTGCATTCTTTTTCTCCTAACTAAGTGTCTCCAATTCCTCCATCCAGATACGTGCACATGCATCCGAAGGCATTCTTAAATCGCCCCTTGGGGAAACTGCAACACTACCAACCTTTGGTCCATCCGGCAGACAGGAACGCTTAAACTGCTGTGCAAAAAATCTGCGGTAAAAGGTACGCAGCCATTTTAAAATTGTCTCACTGTCATAAGTTCCTGCAAAGGCAAGCTTCGCAAGGCGGTAAATTTTTGCCGGCGCATAGCCAAGTCTTAACATGTGGTACAGATAAAAATCATGCAGCTCGTAAGGTCCTACCAGATCCTCGGTCTTTTGTGATATTTTCCCGTCCTCCGGCGGTAAAAGCTCCGGTGAAACCGGTGTATCCAGTACGTCTAAAAGAACAAGCTCCAAATCCTCATCCCCACATGTATCCGCATAAAACTGCACCAGATGGCGGACCAGTGTTTTTGGAACAGAGGCATTCACTGCATACATCGACATATGGTCCCCATTATAGGTTGCCCAGCCGAGTGCAAGCTCGGAGAGGTCTCCGGTTCCGATAACCATTCCACCCGTTTTATTGGCAATATCCATAAGGATTTGTGTACGCTCCCTTGCCTGTCCGTTTTCGTAAGTGACATCATGTACCTTCGGGTCCTGCCCGATGTCACGGAAATGAATGTTTACTGCGTCTTTGATACTTACTTCCATAAAATCTGCATCCAGACACCTGATAAGGCTCACCGCATTATCATAGGTACGGTCTGTCGTTCCAAAGCCCGGCATTGTAACCGCTTTGATATTCTTATGATCCATTCCAAGCAAATCAAATGCGCGGACTGTTACAAGCAATGCAAGCGTGGAGTCAAGCCCGCCGGAAATGCCGATAACCGCAGACTGTGCATGGGTATGCTCTAACCGTTTCTTTAAGCCCATCGCCTGAATAGATAAAATTTCATCACAGCGGCGTTCCCTGTCTGTCCTGCTTCCCGGAACAAACGGCATCGGGTCAATGTATCTTGTAAGCGAAGTTTCTTCTATCTTAAGTGTAAACGGTATCTGTGTGTAACCATCATTTCTCGTCTCAAAAGTTGTCATTCTGCGGCGCTCTGCATTTAAACGCAGCACATCAATTTCTGAATAAATAGACTCATTGACAAAACGCTTTGCTTTCTTTAAAATCCTTCCGTTCTCTGCAATCAGGTTGTGTGCGGAATAAACTACATCCTGCGTCGATTCCCCATCACCGGCGCTCGCATAAACATAGCCGCATAAAAGTCTTGCCGACTGTCCGCCTACAAGTTCCTCCCTGTAAATATCCTTTCCGGTGGTCTCATCCGATGCAGATAAGTTTACGATAAGATTTGCGCCGTTTAACGCATAGCGGATGCTTGGCGGCTCCGGTGTCCAGAGGTCCTCGCACAGCTCCACACCTATTTTTAATTCCGGCATGGTCTGACAGGTGAAAAGCAGTTTCTTTCCCATCGGAACAGAAAGCTCCCCGCTTAAATTCACCTGCACGACTTCTTCCATTCCTCTTGTAAAATGTCTCGCCTCGTAAAATTCATTGTAATTCGGAAGGTAAGTCTTTGGTACGAGTCCCAAAACCTTTCCATTGCTTACCGCTGCTGCGACATTATAAAGCTTTCCATTATATTCAAGCGGAAGTCCGACAAATACGATGCAGTCTAAGGCAAAAGTGAATGCCGCAATCTCAAGCAGTGCTCTTTTTGCCTCCCTTAACATTTTTTCCTGTAAAAAAAGGTCACTGCATGTATATCCTGTAATACAAAGCTCCGGGAGAACAATTACTTTTGCCCCATTCTGTTCTGCTTTTTTTATTTCCTCACAGATTAGCTTTGTGTTTTCCCTTGTATCTGCAACGACAATCTTCGGCGTGACTGCCGCAACCTTGACAAATCCCTGTCTCACTACTTTCTCATCTCCTTTAACTCGTCGACCTCAAAATGATATGCCTTATTGCAGAACTGGCATTTCACCTCGATTGCTTCTCCGTCATTAATTAAATCGTCCAAATCTTTTCTGCTTAACGTTGCAATCGCACGGGACACACGTTCCTTTGAGCAATCACAGTGAAATCCTGCCGGCATCGTATCAGTGATTTCCAGACCAAAGTCTCCCAAAATAATCTCTAAAATCTGCTCCGGTGTATTTCCTTCCTCTAACATCTCTGTTACAGATGCAATCTCTTTGATTTTATTTTCCAGTGCATCCACAACCTCATCCGGTGTAAATGGCATAAGCTGTATAATAAATCCGCCTGCCTGCTTCACAGAACCGTCCACATCAACTAACACACCAAGCCCTACGGCAGATGGCACCTGCTCTGAGGTTGCAAAATAATAAGTTAAATCTTCTGCAATCTCTCCGGTCTGCAATGCAATCTGTCCGACATACGGCTCTTTTAAGCCCATATCTTTAATGACACTCATCACTCCAAGTCCAAGTGCTCCACCAACGTCTAATTTGCCCTGCGCATTCGGTGGAAGCTCTACCTGCGCTACTCTCGGGAATCCTTTCACATGTCCGGCAGAGTCCGCCGTCACCGTAAGTCCCTGCGCCGGTCCCTGACACTGTATCTGGACAGTTAAAAGGTCTTTTTCCCCTTTCATCATCGTTCCCATCATTGCCGCACCGCTTAATAATCTTCCAAGTGCTGCGGTAATCACCGGGCTTGTATTGTGGTCTGTCCTTGCTTCCTCTACCATATTTTTCGATGTGATTGCAAATGCGCGGATTGAATGGTCTGCCGCAGTTGCTCTTACAATATAATCATTCATTTGTGTTTCCTCATTCTTTCTTAATTCTGTTTTTTCCCCGGTTTTGCAATGATATACATTCTCTCACTGTCCTTCTTTACCGGATTATGTGTAAATGCATCATAAGCTGTCACAAACTCCATTCCAGCTTCCGCAAGCAGACGCTTTATCTGCTCTAATTCATAAGCCTTCTGGTAATGCGTCTCCTCGTATTTCCGGAACAAATCATTCTCTTCCCGGATAAAAAGAGTCAGCTCATACTCATTTATCATTTCTTCTTCATAAAAATAATTGTCCCAGATGAAGCTTCCCTCCTCGCGGTTCTCGCTGATGGTCGTCTCTCCAAGCATCTCTTTGTACTTGTATACTGTATTCAGGTCAAAAATGAAAACTCCATTTTCATCAAGATATTCCTTCACCCGCCGGAAAACCTCTCTTAAATCGTCTTCCTCCACGATATAATTCATGGAGTCACAGATACTTACAACTGCCGAAACCGTCCCGAAAAGCTCTAACTCCCTCATGTCCTGAAGCAGATATAAAATGCTGCTATCTTCCTCTTCTATACCGGCTTCCCTTGCGACCTCAAGCATTTCCTCCGAGTTATCAAGTCCTATCATATCATAGCCTGCCCCGGCTAAAAGCCTTGTCATCTTTCCGGTTCCACAGCCAAGCTCTGCTATCGTTCCCTCTGTAATTTTATATTCATTCAGCAGACCAATCAAATATCTGCTCCAATCCTCATAAGGTACATTGTCCATGAAAAGGTCATATACCTGCGAAAAACTACTGTATGCTTCCAATCTTTTACTCTCTTTCTGTTGTACATTTCTATCCTTTATGCAGTGTCAGCTGCTACACCATACTTTATCAATTTTTCCCATGAAAAGCAAGCATTGCACGTCTTGATTATTTTGTCCGAAACCATTATACTACTGTATTGATACGTCTTATTTCACTGAGAATGCTGCGCTTTTTCAGACGCACATATGTCAGATAGAAATTTATATTTTAAGCGAGGTTTTTTATGCC